>CAYFVX010000239.1:0-6509 GCA_964346425.1 uncultured Chloroflexaceae bacterium
GACCTCTACGACCGTGCCTGGCGGGGTACTCCACTCGGACAGATATGTTCCAGCCAGGCTACACCCACTATCAGGGCCAGCAGCATGGCTCCCGCGACGACATATGCCTCTTCAAGATTGGCTTCGGTCATGTAGGTGCCTATCATGCCGCAGGCACCAGCCAGCAGATAGCATGTCAGCACGGCCTCACGCTTGCTCATGCCGAGTGAGACCAACCGATGTGAAATGTGGTCCTTGCCCGCAGTGGTGAATGGGTTGACTCCGCGGCGCAGGCGTGAGACGAACACCAGCGTTGTATCGAAAATCGGTAGGCCCAGCACAAACACGGGGACCATCCAGGTGACCAGGGTTACGTTGGAGAGAAAGCGCAGCTTGATAGCCAGTGTTGCCAGGATAAAGCCAATGAACAGGCTGCCGGCATCGCCCATAAAGATGGACGAGGTGAAGTTGTAGCGCAGGAAGCCGGCACATGCTCCCATCAGTGCGGCCGCCATTGCAGCAACGAGCACCTGGCGTGGGTCGTTCATCGTGGCGAGCAACAAAAAAAAGGCTGAGGCAACGAAGGCAATCCCCCCCGACAGGCCATCCATGTTGTCTAAAAAGTTGAGCGAGTTGGTAATCCCTACCACCCAGAAGATGGTGATTGCCCAGTTCATCCATGCCTGGTCAAAGAGATGAACTTTGATGCCACCGACCAGGAGCAGAGCGGCCGCACTTATCTGGGCAAGCAATTTGAGGCTGGCCGACATTCCCCAGCGGTCATCTATCAACCCGACGCCTGAGATGAGGGTTGCCCCGAGCAAAATGCCGATAGCTTCGGTAATATGGCTGCGGCTATTGAAGAAGAAGAGGGCGGCGATGAACGCAATGTAGATAGCCGCCCCCCCAAGCAACGGAACCGGGTCAATATGCACGTCACGGGTGCGCGGAACAGAGATAATCCCGACACGAAGCGCAAGCCGACGCGCCAGCGGCGTTCCCACAATGGAGAAGGTCAGTGCTGTGATCAAAATAAGCGTTATGTGTATCATGGATTATGCTCGCTTATTGTGTTTCTCCATCGCGAGCGATGGATTGTTCCAGCACTCCGATAAGGTATTCCAACTGGGCAGCTTCTTCCGCGCTGCCATCTTGTTGTTGGGTGAGCGAGAGTGCTGCGGTTGCCTGGGCAAGCGCACGACTGTACTGGTTTGTATCGCTCAGAATGATGGTATAATTCCGCCGGTTCCCCAGATTATCCGGCTCAAGCTCAACGGCCTGCTCATAGGACTCGGCAGCTTGCTCCATATCACCAACGCGCACCGAGATGAGACCAGCTACCGCATGCAATCTGGCGTCATTTTTTGCCTTCGCCTCATATGCATCGCGTATCTGGCGCAGCAAATCAGGATGGCTCTGGAAGGCAGCGATTATTGTTTCTATTTGCTGGTCTAACTCATGCGGCTTGCGTTTTATGGTGTGGACATACATTTCAGCCACTTTATCCATCTTGCCCTGCTGCCGATAGAGTTCAGCCAGCCGCATATCCGCGCCGACCTGGTTCTGGTCTTCAAAGTTCGGGTCATACGTCAGCGAGGCAGTATACAATTCTTCGGCGTGCGCATAATGTTGTTGTGCTGCTTCTTCTTGCCCATTGCTGGCAAGGATAGTACCAAGCATCATTTGAATGTTGGCACTCTCGTTGATAAGCTGGACATCATAGGGGGCTGCTTCATTGGCTGTTGCATACCATTTGGCTGCTGCCTCGAGTTTATCCAGGTCCTGCGACCAGTTGTACCAGAAGTTATTGAGCCGGGCGAGATTGGCAGAATGGTCCTTGTTGAGTGGGTTCAGGTCATACGCACGACGCAGGATAGCGCGGGCATAGCTCATCAATTCCATCGGGCTATGGGCCTGTACAAACCCGCCAACTTCCTGCTCGGTTTCATATTCGAGCAATTGCTCAACCGTCACTTGCGGATCTTCTTCACCCATTGCTTCCCCGGCTGAACGTTTGGCTTCGGCAAGTTCCATAAGACCGCGACCAAGATTGAGGTAGTAGAAGTCTTCTTTGGGATTGTGCCGGATAGCATTCAGATATTTGTGCAGGCCGATAATCTTGACATTCAAGCCGGCATTGGGAATACCGCTCAACGATTCGCCTTCGTGGAAGAGCATATCAGCTTTGACTGGCCTGATATTAAAGGCCCAGACTGCAAAAAAGGTCAAAGCCAGGATTAACGCATAGATTGCAAATGCAGTTGGTGCTGTTTGCGCACGTGTTGCAGCGGGGGACTGCGCTCTGCGCTCTGGACCAACTGCACGCCCGGTGCTGCCGGTGGTTGCTCTTCGACCACTACTGCCACCGCCTGGGCTCCCTCTGCTGCCTTTGCCTTTGCTCCGTTTTGAGGATTTACTTTGTGTGCCACCGCCAGTATTTGCAGCACTGGCAGTGACAGTGGCCTGACCAGTGGTTGGTTCCGATATTTTCTCCGGAGACTCTGTTTCTTTCCCCTGGGCGTCTGTTGTTGTTTGTGCAGCAGTGGCTGGTTGTGGTGTTGCGGCGTCTGCTGCCGAGAGGGTATAGTGCCCGGCGAATTTGCCGGTCACGAGAGTAATGGCAAAGGTGACCCACAACATCATCAATGTAGCGACAATGGGAATACCGGTCAATCCTTCAACAATATGCGCTGATACGGCACTCAAACAGGCAATGGCAAGCACCTGCCACTGCCATTCCGTGCTTTTTTGGATAATCTGCCAGCAGAGCACCACAAAGCTAATCAGGACAAACAGGTAGCTTATCAAGCCCAGGAACCCTTTGGTGATGAGTTCATCCAGGATAGACTGATGGGCGCGGTCGGGTGAGGCGGTTCGTGCTTCAATGTTTGCCAGGGAAGGAGGATAGAAGGGATTGAAGGCCACAAACATGCTCTCTGGCCCCCAGCCGATGACCGTGCGCATGGGGTCAGAAGTAATCAACCCGATGCTGCCACCAGCATGCTCATCCCCGGCCCATATCAGGCTACGAACCCGCCCTGTGCCTGCGCCGGACTCAAACAGAGTACCGGCTCGTCCCAGATAGGGAATTCTGCGCAGTTCGTTGAAGAAGGGGGCGTCGGAAAAGTTGAAGACAGCAATGAAAATGACACCGGCAATGGAGAGCAATCCCCATCCCCAGAGCGCAAAGCGGAGTCCTTGCGCTAACTCGGACGTTTTGTCCTGCTGGGCTGCCCGCCGACCAGAGAGCCACAACGTGAGCGTTAAGAAGACGAACAGGCCGGCACTCAGCCCTAGCCAGGGACCACGGCTCTGGCTATAAAAAATTGTCAGGAGCATGGATAGCAGCACCGCGGTGTATCCGCCAATTCGTAAGCCCCAGTTCATGCGTGAAGGGGTGCCAGCGGTGCGTGGCAATACGAATGCGATGACGTAGAAGACAATAATGAGCCCCGTGCTGATCAACAACCATATGCCCCAAGAAAGTCCGTCAGTGTTTGTGACTTGATGTTCACCGGCTGATCCGGTAACCATGTATTGTAATGCAAGCGACAGGGCATACGTTCCGAAGATGACACCGGGCCAGATAAAAAACCGGGGGCGTTGTTCACGGTGTTGCAGATCAAGGGTGGGCAGAACCCAGAGGCTGGTGGAGACTACAACCGCACCGGGAAAGACCCACCAGTAGCGGAAATCTGCTGCCTGTACCGAGGAGCCAAACTTGATGGCAGAAACCAGGAGCAGCATGGTGCCTGCAATCATAATGGTATATGCCAGGGCCCACAGTATGTCTGTGAGCGGGTTGGTTGATTGACGCGCCCCGCGTATTTCCGAAGCACCGTGTGCAATACGATACAATGCCAGCGGAACGACCATGATCAGGTAGGCTGCCACAAAAATAGCGTTCCCCATGGTTGACGCAACGCGTTTTTGGACGTCGCCGCGCCAGGGAAGGGGGTCGAAGCCAGAATGTTGCACCACGCCATAGAAGGAGACCATCAGGCCGGTTATCAAGATGACGGTAATTGCACGTTCCAGTTGCCCCCGTTCGCGCAGGTGTATCACCATAAGCGCAAAGAGCAGAATGTAGGAAAGGTTGGTATACGTTCCTTGCAACCGTTGGTAGGAACCCCAGAAACTCGTATGCGGTACCACTGAAGGGATGGTGGCGATGATGAAAACAACCACATAGAACAACACGGGTACTGCCATCGGGATGCGACTAAACCGCTTCCAGAGCTGTCCGAGCGGGTTTATTGTGCTCATTTGTTCTGGGGTGGCCTGGGATGTTGTGGAGTCTTTGAGATTGATTTTTTCCAGGACACGAATAAGCGCGAAGGCAGCCATAATCAACACAAGAGAGCGCAACGTGGTTGCTTTGTCAGGCTCGAAATGGCGGGCAGAAAGCAGATTAAAATAAATGGGTATCAGGGCAAGCGCAAGTAACCAGCCGCTTTCAATAATGCGCTCACACCACAAACTTACTGTTGTTTGACGTTGCACGATGATTTTTCTCCTAACTTGATAGCATTTGCACGCTCAATAATTTCGCGGGCACTGGCACGACTATGTTCGCTTACAGGCGTGCCATCAAGCATCGCTGCCAGTTCATCAATGCGTTCATCAAGACTCAAGACCCGCAGATTGGTGCGTGTAGATAAATCACCTTCTCCCCGGTGTTCGAAGACTTTGCTGATAGCAAAATGCGTATCTGCAAAGGCGGCTACCTGGGGCAGGTGGGTGATACAGAGGACCTGGTGAAAGTCTGTCATTGCCCAGAGTTTCTGGCCGACCACCTGGCCGGCCCGTCCGCCTACTCCCACGTCTACCTCATCAAAGACGAGCGTTGGCACCGTGTCAACGCGTGAGAGAATAGACTTGAGCGCGAGCAACACCCGCGCACTTTCACCGCCAGACGCAATGAGCACCAGCGGTTTCAGCGGCTCGCCAGGGTTCGTGGAGAGCAGAAACTCGATGTGGTCTATGCCGGTAGACGTTATTTGATAGGTTTTGCTACTCAACTCGCCCGACTCAAGCGATATCGGAACGCCGGTCGGGTCTTCTTTTTGTTCCATATGCACAGCAAACTGGACATAGGGCAATGCCAGGTCTGCCAGGGCTTCGACAATGGATTGCGAGAGTTGCGCCCCAACTTTGCTGCGCCGTTGCGAAAGTGTACCCGCAGTCTTGCCCAATTCAGTCAACAATGTTCGTTCCTGTTTTTCCAGGTCGGCAATATACTCACTGCTATGACTTAATCGTTCTATCTCATCTTCTGCGTTGGCAGCTCGCTCCAGTAGCTCAACCACACTGCCCCCATATTTGCGCTGCAATCTACGAATAACCGTCAAACGGTCTTCAATTTCTTCCAGGCGATTTGGCTCAAAGACGAAGGTGTCAATGTAGTTGCGCAGATTATCCCCCAGATCTTCGAGGTGATACTGCAATTCCGTCGCCTGCTCTGCAACCTGACTGGCGGCGGGGTCGAGCCGCGCCAGTTCTTGCAAATCTTCGCGAATGCCGGCCATAGAGTCCAGCACCGAGCGTTGTGGATAGGCCGGGTCTTCAATACCGCGGGCCAGCGAGGTATAGATACTTTCCATTAACTCGGCGATGCGAGCGGCGTTTTGTAAAACAGAACGCTCGTTGACCAGTTCATCTTCTTCATCAGGGCGCAGGTTACTGGATTGCACATCTTCCAGCAAAAATTGTAGCTCCTCGATGCACTCCTGACGGCGTGCTTCTCCCTCCCGCAACTTTTTTATATCCTCGCGCACCTGGCGCAGTTGGGTATACAGCGATTGCACGGTCTCGCGCAACTTTTGCAGCCCGCCATAGCGGTCAAGCATGTCCTGGTGCATGCGCGTGTTAAAGATGGACAACCCTTCGTGCTGGCCGTGAATATCTATCAGCCGCGTTCCTATATCGCGCAGAATACTCGTATTCACCGCACGCCCATTGATGCGGGCAACGCTGCGACCGCTTTTGGCATTGATCTCGCGGGCGAGAATGAGCGATTCGTCATCGTTGTCCCACAGGCCATATTCTTGCAGCAATGGGATCAATTCGGCGTGTTTGTCCAGGCTAAAAACGCCCTCGATGCGAGCGCGTGTACAGCCGGAGCGCACCAGACTGGTGGGTACCTTCTCACCACGCAGGGTTCCCAGTGCGTCAATAATAATGGATTTTCCTGCTCCCGTTTCGCCGGTCAGCACGGTGAAACCATTGGTCAGGCCAAGCTTCAAGGTATCTATAATTGCGAAGTCGCTAATCTGCAGCTCAAGCAGCATATGGCTTTATCGTGAGCAAAACCATGATTATGTCACCACCCAACACATCCGTACCATATCGCATTGTACCATATTTCGCTCTTGTGTACAGTTGTTGAGGTTTTTTCTCATGGCGGTCGCAAAGTCTTCTGTTGTTCAACAGAAGACTTTGCGACCGCTACAAATATGGGCGCAGGCGGCGTACTGCCGCAGGCTTGTGTGGGTGTTGGGGACGGCTCCGCCGTCCCCAACACCCACACA
>CAYFVX010000240.1:0-6491 GCA_964346425.1 uncultured Chloroflexaceae bacterium
AAATTGGCTTGCAAGAACTTCACTCACGATTGCAGGCCCGCATGGTTATCGTAACCCGTGGACCGGAGGGCGTATCGTTTCTTGGAGATGGAATAGCCTATACCCATAGAGATGCGGTGCAAGTAAGTGAGGTCTATGACACAACCGGAGCTGGCGACACCTTCATAGCCATAGCCACCCTTGCACTGACCGCACAGATCGATCCCCATATTGGCGTAGATATGGCAAATGCGGCTGCAGCACTGGTTGTGCGTAAGTTCGGAAACGTTGTGGTAACACCAGAAGAACTTATCTCTTGTAATGAGTAAATGATGAGGGGCTGTGCCCCCCCCCTGTTTACTCTCACCTGATAGATTGATTCATCGGCATAACATCAAATGGCAGAACCATACCGGTCCTCTAAGTTGTCGTTGCAGAATTTAAGTTATCTACTGCTTCATCCTCAGTCTGATAAATTTCGGCATACTGCGCCAGACCAACCATGCGAAAGATCTTCTGGAAGTGTTGCGACAGACCACTAAACGCCAACTTCTGATTATTGCGATTGACTTCTGTCACTATGCCTATCAAAATAGCAATACCCGCACTGTTAATGTAATCATTTTGTCGAAAATTTAAGAGAACAAGGCGAGTACCCTGGTTCGTTACTTCGCGGTATGCGTTGTTTATCTTTTCTTCAGCAAAAGTTGTTACATCACCCATCAGGTCAATAATAGCCACTCCGTCACGCTGACGGACACTTACAGTCAGCTCATCTTCCAGCATACTCTCATACTCCTTAATGGGTATCCCCTTAATTACACCGATGATTCCTGAGACACAGCAGCAGGTTGACGATAGAATGTCAGGCGAAAGCAGTTGCCTTCTTCGCGAGGCACGAACTCAGATTCATCACTCAGCTCCATAATCATCATCAAACCCATTCCTCGCAAAGGCCCAAGTCCAGCTATTTTCTGCGCAATAGTCAATGTTTCTTTCCCAGGAACATAATCCTGTACCCCATGATCGAGAATCTCGACATGTAAACGATCTTGTTTATAAACACAGGAGATATGGACACGCAAATCAGCATTGAGGAGGTTGCCATGCTCAATCGCATTAATACACGCTTCACTCAATGCTGTCTTGAGGTCTTCAATACGTTCTTGGTTTAACCCGACGCAACGAGCAAAAGCAGCAACGGCATCCCGTGCAACGACCTCATACCCTAATTCACTCGGAAAAGAAAGTTCCATAGAAAACAATGTTGCTTGCCCGTCATCGTTCAAGGTGTATAACCATCCGCACGTGGTTGCCTCCGCTTGGTGCCGTGGTAAATTCAACCTCGTCCATCAACTCGCGGATCAGCCAGATACCCCATCCACCGCGATCAATATCGCCGGGTTCATATTTCTGCTCAATCTCAGGAAGTTTGGTCACACGTCCTGGATCGAGCAATTTATTTCCCTCGTCTTGCACACTGACAATAAGCTCTCCATCACGGGCATTCATGACCACGACAACTTTTTTCGCCTCATCATGTTGATTTCCATGCTCAATGGCGTTAGTGACTGCTTCACTGACCGCGGTTTTCAAAGCATCCACCCGGTCATGGTGAAACCCCATACGATTAGCCAGCGTGGATGCTGCGTCCATCGCTACTCGCTCATACCCAAGTTTGCTGGGCAAACTAAGCTCAATGACTTTCTCGTCCGATTCGGTTTTTGAGGCGTCGCTGCTCATGCGTATTTTACCTATCTGAAATCTCAGTGCAGCCGAGGAAGTGATAGGTTCTCAGTCTGCATCAACCGGTACAGATTTGTCTAACTGGCTCCTGTTGCGCACTGCAAAAACCTTTTTGCTTTCAAAAGGTTTGGTCCAATTATAACACAAAGACGATCATTTTTGTACCCGGTCAAAAGAAGCGTAACTGTTCAGAAGACCGGGAAAGTAAGCCAGGGAAATCGGGCATCTTGCCCGCACAATGCAGGCGAGCCGCCTGCGCTCCCAGGAGCTTTACCGCGAGTGTGAACAGTTACCAAAAAGGGTAACAAATCCAGCAATAGATTAAACGTAGCTTTCTCTCTTTTTCTAGGATTCCAGTGTGCCTTATGTATTCATCCGGCTTTTCACCATAGCATTGATCACCATCCTTGCCCTTTTTCGTCACAGCGTTGACGTACACCGATGCTCCTGCTACAATGCTACCTGTTTCTCTGGGTCTCTCTGAAGAGTAAAAAGGCAGCAGCATGTCACAACAATTTATCTCTGGCTTCTTGAACAATATAGATGAACAAATCATCCCGACAATGAATGACCATGCCCTCATTGGTCTGGGTATTGGAATAGTCCAGGGTAACGAAGTTATCTATGCCAGGGGATATGGATGGGCTGATACCAGTCAGCAACGTCCGGTGACGCCCGATACTACCTTTCGGATTGGTTCTCTTTCTAAAACCGGTACGGCTCTTGGGTTCATGCAACTCTGGGAACAGGGTCTGGTGCAACTTGACGATCCTATCAACCCCTTTTTGAAGTTTTATCAGGTCGAACACGCTGCGAAAAGTGCTCCGCCGGTGACATTTCGACATATCCTGACCCATACCGCTGGTTTTGGCGAGTTGCGTACCTTGAGTGATTTATTTCGGCCGGTGCTGGGGTTGGCAGCAAAGCCAGGGCAACGTCTTCCATCAGTGTGGGAATATTATGCCCACGGCTTGCAGCCAGAAATCTATCCGCAGATGAAATTTGCCTATTCCAACCACGCCTTTGCTACCCTGGGGCAGGCTATCGAAGATATAAGTGGGCAGCCATTTGCCGATTACATGGCGCGGCATGTGTTCGATCCTCTGGGCATGGCACAGACTGACTATAACCTCAGCCCCCGTGTTGCTCCAATGCTGGCGCAAGGATATACAATCAGACAGGATACCGTGCAACCGGTGACCTATCAAGACATTATCGTCAAAGGGGCGGGATCGGTGTGCTCAAGCGTTGCTGACATGTGTCGCTATATGCTGGCGTTGCTCAACAACGGATCGAATGACCATGGAACCGTGCTCAAAGCAGAGACATTGGATATGATGTTGCAGCCACACTACCAGCTTGATGAACGATTGCCGGCGATTGGTCTCTCATTCGGTTTAGAAAAATGGCATGGTCATCGTATTGCCTCACATTCGGGTTCCTGGCCCGGCTTTACCTCTGCAATGTATCTCGCTCCTGATGCGAAAGCAGGCATTGTAGTACTTGCCAATACGTCGAGTATTGCCCCCATAACGCTTGCCTTACGGTTGTTGCAAGGGTTTCTGGATATTCCTCCGCATAATAGTTTTCTTCCACGCTCGGATATCCTCGGCTCTCCCCATCTCTGGGAGGAGGTGTGTGGCTTTTATGCTCCAGATAAGGGAATGAATACGAATTTTCGTATATGGGCACTGTTGGGTGGCGAAGTAGAAGTGTTTGTGAAACAAAATCATCTCTATCTCCGTTCCCTGACCGGCCCACTGAGTAAAGGAGTCAGACTGTTTCCCGCTGACCCGGACAATCCGTTCGTTTTTGAAACATCTCCCGAAACACCGATTCTCTGGCCCTCTGGATTTTCGCTTCCTTCATTGCGTCTGGTGTTCAAACACAATATGCGCAATCAGGTTGACCGGTTATGTGCAGGGGTGGATGTTCTCTACAAACGTCCCCTCGAGAAAAGTTTACGGTTTCGGTCTCTGTTGGGGTCGGGCCTGATAGTCGGGTTTCTACTAGCTGTGTTACGCAGGCGTAAAGCCATGCGCCAGCGAGTAAGGTCATAATTTGTAGGCGTTGGGGACGTCGGAGCCGTTCCCAAAACCTACACAACCCCGCCTGTATCCATTTTGTGGCTGTCGTACAGAAGATGTTGCAACGGTCCATGCGTACATTATGTGATAAATTGACAGAGGTTACACACTCATGCTATCATCGCTTGTGCAGGGCAGTGTATTGCCCTGCGTTTGCATATGAACACCATCCATCATGTGTCTGGTTCAGCCACCAGCAAGCGGACAGGGGATAGTGGACGATCTGAAAGTTGTACGAAACAGCCACTGGTTTTTTTCCGCCTGTGCAAAGATGCAAACGATAAAAAAGCCCCTTGACAGCTTTGAGCAAAGGGCAAATCTGTGGGCCATCCATACTGATCGGCCCGGTAAAGTTTAGTCCATCTGTCCATCCAGATGTTTGAAGGAGTCGGCAATGACCAATGCACAAATGGTTATCCAGGAACGATTAGCTGATAATAGCTGGGGTATTCTCGGTTCTCAGGGCTATGTACTTGGCATAGACCTGGGTGGCTATGGCCTGCGAATCGCTTTGATTGATCTGCAGAATAAAACATACACCAGCAGGCATTCCGATGTAACTGGTACCGATCCCGAAGCGATGCTTGAAAAGACCCTTGCCAATACTCGAAGGTTACTTGAAGAAGCAGGGGTACGCTCCAATCATCTGGTGCGGATTGGCATTGGTTTTGGTGGGCCGGTTGATCCAGATAAGGGCATGGTGTTGCTCTCGCCACGTATGAGCGGGTGGGAGAATTTTTCACTCAAAAATTATTTTGAACAGGCATTTGATACCGTCACACTAGTAGACAATGATGCGAACCTGATAGCACTCGGTGAAGCGATTTTTGGGGTCGGTTATGAGTGTTCAGACCTCTTCTACCTCCATTTAAGTAGTGGTGTTGGAGGGGGGATAGTGCTTGGCAACCGCATTTTTCATGGTGCCACAGCAAAAGCAGGCGAAATAGGGCATGCGATTGTCGAAAACGCATGGAGACCATCCAACGAACGGGCAACATTGGAGGAAATGGTTTCGTTGTATGGCTTGATGCGGCGGGCACGCGAATTGGGTTTTGAGACCGACAATCTTGAGGATATATTCAGCGATCATCCAATCGCGCAGCAAGTGGTGCAAGAAACAACAGATTTACTTGCGCTGCGACTTGCGCATATTGTTGCATTGCTGGATCCCCAGATGATTGTGCTGGGGGGGATTGTGGCACGCATTGGCGGCGATTTTTTGGTGCAGGCTATTGCTGAGCAGGTAGGACAGTACATCGCGCCGACAATTGCTCGCCCGGTGCATGTTGTTTCTTCTGTGCTTGGGAGCGATAGCATTGCTATTGGTGCACTTGCCCTGGCACTTGAAAGTTTACAAGAGTAACCTGCCGAAGCAACGTTGTGTCGAAACCCGGGAACAATGATGCAATGAGAGAAAACCTTCTCCTCACCGCCATGTTGTATGACGGGTGTGGCAGAATAGTTTCCGAAATGGCGGGTATCGCTTGCAAAAAGCAAGGGGACGGGGAAACGCAGTTCCCCAGAAAGCCACTTCCGCGTAAGCGGAAAAACATCTGTCGCACCCTTGTATGACGCTTTATTTGCATAAAGTACCCCGGAATGCTATAATTTTTCGTTGAATGTCATGCCTGTGTGTAGGAAAATTATGCGCACGAAAGTGGAGTATCATGGAAGCGAAGACCATTACCTTTGGGGAAACAGCACTTGATGAGCTTGTTCAGTGGTTGAAGTCTACGGGACAGCCTCAAGACCTGGAGGTTGTTGTCAAAGCCTATCTGGAGATCCTGCGAAATCTTGTGCTGGAGGAACAGCAATGAGTACACCCGTGTTCAGGGGAACACCTGAACAACAAGAGTTGGCGAAAGAAATTTTCCAGATTATGCGGTTGCAAGGGAGTTTTTACAGTGCGGATGCTCCTATTCGGCAATCATTGAAGAATTTGGCGGATTTTCTGTCTGAACAACGCCATGGGGATCGTGAAGTTATTGAAAACGATATCGAATCTGCTTTGCAAGAAAATGCGGATGTTTTTGCCCGTGAAGAAATTGGTGATGATATCATCTACATTACCTCGCGTCTCGGAAAATATCTCGCAAGTCGGGAAGATACACGCCATACCTTCAGGCAACGTTTTTATGAACCAGAGAATCCTCTGCCAGTGGATGATATCAGTGTGGTATTTTCAACCTCGCGGCCGGTCCTGACCTCGGTTGAGCCGGTGCTTATTTCTGATTACTGGCAGGAGCAAGCAGAGTTTGCTACCGTGCCAGGAGAAGAAGGTGAAGAGTTTGTCCTGGATGATGGCTCGTTTGATACAGAAGCCAGAAAATTCCTTTCAGAAGAAGATACCGCTGAATCACTGACCGAGCATGTGCCAGCGGAAGGTGAGCCGCTTGCTCCTTCAATTGAAGAACCAATGGTCATGCAAGAAACCCCGGCAGAAGTTGCCTCCGATCAGGTCGCCGATGTGATTTCGCCTGCTGTCTACCGCGAAGAAACTGCTGGTGAAGAGGCAATTGTCGAAACAGACATGACGTCCTATTCCCCAATCGAACCAGACGAGAGCACAGAAGCGGTTAGGACTGCGGATGCGGCTGTTGTTTTCGCAGATGAGGAACAACCCGTCGCAGAGAAAGGGTTGGAAGAAGAGATTCTTGAAGCAGAAAGCGAAGAAACTCC
>CAYFVX010000241.1:0-6469 GCA_964346425.1 uncultured Chloroflexaceae bacterium
TGGTGGGGTTTGTTGTTTTTTCGACGAAGTCGAAAAAACAACAAACCCCACGATAAAACGCCGTCCACGATGTTTCGTGATGCTACCGCCGCAAAAAAAGACAACAAAAAGCATGTTTTCGGGGGTTTGTAACCCCAAATCCCCCGCTTTGCAAAGCGGCAAACCGCTTAGCTTCATGCGCATGAACCGCAACACAATACCCCCCACTATCATCGTGTTGCGAGGGAACACCGCTCGCAAGCACCCTTCACGTCTCGTTGCAGCGGGTTTGAACCGCTGAAGCAGCATGTGCTGCGACCATAACCTGACCGAGGCTGATACCGCCATCGTTGGGCGGCACCTGCCGATGGAGCAAGACTTCAAAATCAGCATCACGCAATCGTTGGGACGTTTGCTCAACCAGAAAACGATTCTGAAAACATCCGCCGCTCAGGGCAACCCGCGCTTCGCTTGCTCGTTGGGCAACTTGCACAATAGCCTGCGACAACGCATAGTGAAACCTCTGTGACATGATAGACGGTGCAACCACTTGTCGCAAGTCGGAAATAATTGCAGTAATCATTGGTTCCCAATCCAACACCAGCGGCGCAGGGTGTTTTTCTGCCGTTGTTTGCCGGGCTGGGCTGTCTGCTGCTGCCTGCATCGGTAGCGGATATGGCGCAACAGTTGCCGGTCGTTCATCCGCCATATGCTCCAGCGCAATGGCTGCTTGCCCTTCAAAAGTGGTTGTCTGCTGCACCCCGATAAGAGCGGCAACACCATCGAAGAGACGCCCTGCACTGGTGGTCTGTGGCGTGTTGATATCGCGCTGCAACATCTGGGCAAAGACCTTGCGCTCATGCGGCGTGCAGCTCTGCACAGCAGGCAGATCATCCAACCCAAATGCAGCCTCCCCATAGATTTCCCACAAGAGAGCCAGCGCAACGCGGCGTGGCTCACGCACGGCGGCATCCCCGCCCGGCAAGCGAAATGGGCGCAGATGTGCAAACCGACTGTAGGATGCAGCATTGCCAACCAGAAACTCGCCTCCCCAGATCGTTCCATCGGGTCCATAGCCGGTGCCATCCCAGATGACGCCAAGGACCCTCCCTTCAACATTGTTGTCCGCGAGACATGCCGCGAGATGGGCATGGTGGTGCTGCACCGCAATGGTGCGGATACCAGCAAGGGACGAAGGCGCAGTTTCGTCAGTTTTTCCATATCGCGCCTCCCGTTTCAAAGGGGGATATTGTTGTACCACATTGCCTTTTCCAGAAGCATCAATGACTGCGGCAGGCGTCCGATGCTTGCCCACGGTCATTGCTCCATCGTCTACCGTCCCTCTTTCAGCCGCCCCCTGTGCCATGTCATAGGCCCATCGGGTTGAAACATAGTCGGGGTGCAGGTCGTGTGCGACAACCAGTGGTATCGCTTCGTAGAGACGCAAAAAGTCCGCAATCGTGTGTTCAAACGCCGCCATCGCTTCTGGTGTTTCCAGGTCACCAATATGCTGGCTGAGCAATACTTGCGTCCAGGCTGGCCGGTTGACCGATGATTGTGGCTCAATGCTCAGTGCAATCGTATTTTTAATATGCCCGCCCACTGCCAGGATCGTCGGCAGAATCCCCGGAACCAGCAGCGGTAATGGCGCATAGCCGCGGGCGCGGCGCAGCAAGCGGGCATCCGCTTCGACCACCCATGCAATGCTATCATCTACGTGCCGCTGGATGGGACGATTGTGCAGTAGAAAGCTATCCGCGATGTGTCCAAGCCGCTGAATAGCCTCTTCATTGTCCGTGCAAAGTGGTTCATCCGTCAGGTTTCCACTGGTCGCTACCAGCGGAAAGCCAACCTCACGCAGCAAAAGATGATGCAGGGAGGGATAGGGAAGCATAATGCCCAGCGTTCGCATACCAGGAGCGACCAGCTCAGAGAGTGGAGCGTGTTTCTGGCGTGGCAGTAGCAATATCGGTGACTCCGGTGACGTAAGCAACCGTTCCGCAAGCGGGGAGACGCAGCACAGGTTTTTTGCCTGCGTGATGTCGCGCACCATCAGCGCAAAAGGTTTATCGAGACGCGGTTTGCGTTCACGCAACCGTACCAGCGCGTCGGTATGCTGCGCGTCTACCATCAAATGAAACCCGCCCAATCCCTTGACAGCCACAATATGCCCATCTCGCAAGGCATTTGCTGTAGCGCGTAACGCGTGCTTGCCAATCGCTTGCTGGCTCCATGTCATTGTTGGCTGGCTTTTTTGCCACCAACTGAGCGCAGGGCCACATACGCTACACGCATTCGGTTGTGCATGGAATCGCCGATTGCGCGGGTCCTCATATTCTTCCTGGCACTCCGCACACATCGTAAAATGATGCATGGTGGTGTTTGCGCGGTCATAGGGCAGGCTTTGAATGATGCTGAAGCGTGGTCCACAGTTGGTACAGTTGGTGAAGGGATAGTGATAGCGGCGGTTGGTGGGGTCGAGGACTTCATGCAGACAATCGGTGCAGAGCGCAATGTCAGGCAGAACCAGCACAGATTTATCGCCTTGCTCGTTGCTCTGACGGATTTCAAAATGCTCATAACCGAGCGGATCAAGCCAGGTCGTTGTCATGGAATGTATCCGTGCCAGCGGTGGCTGTTCTTCTGGCAGGCGGACCAGGAAGGATTGCAGGATGTTCCCTTCGCCTTCAACTTCAATGAAGACACCGTGGGTGTCATTGATAATCCAGCCATTCAGGGCAAGATTGGTTGCCAGTCGGTAGATAAAAGGGCGAAAACCGACACCTTGAACAGCCCCTTGAATTTCAAGCCGCAGACGACGGATCATTGCAGAAAAAACTATCCTTATCCATTCAGTGAGCGGGTGACAAACCCATTGCTCGTATGACACCTCTACTATTGTACCACTTATATGTTCTATGCTTTGTAGTAAACAGGGTTATAACCGATCTTATTGACAAAAACCACGAATTCATGCTACCATCGTAGGCACACAGTACAAGCCTGTTGCCCTGCATAGTACCTGAACAAGTTGACATCTGAAAAGCTTGCTGTTTTTTACACGTTATATGATACGTGGCTTTCCTATTGCTCCTGATAGACACACACCATGGAATGGAACCGCGGGCCACTTTTTGACAGGCCATTAGTCTATTAAGAGAGAGACATCTTTATGACCCTTTACGAGGAAATTCAAGTCTTTGAAGAAGTGCCAGATTTTCAAATTTCCAATGGCCTCTATATTAACCGGGAACTAAGCTGGATCGAGTTCAATCGGCGGGTGCTTGAAGAATCGTTCGATAATCATAACCCCCTGTTGGAGCGCATCAAGTTTCTGGCTATCTTCTCCGCAAACCTGGATGAGTTTTTCATGATACGCGTCAGTGGCATCAAACATCAGATTGCAGCGGGGGTCAAAAAACGCTCGCCTGATGGCAAAACCCCTGAAGAACAACTGCTCGCTATTCGTAATCAGATAGTGCCATTGATTGTAAAAAAACGCCAATTGCTGCTCCAGGAACTCATGCCAAAACTCAAGGAACAGGGCGTTATTATCTACGACTATCATCAGCTTAACCATGCCCAGCGTGAAGCGTTGTCAGATTATTTCTACAAGCAAGTGTTTCCTGTGCTGACACCGCTTGCTTTTGACCCGAGTCATCCCTTTCCGCACATCTCAAACCTGAGCCGCAATCTTGCGGTTGTTATTCAAGACCGTGCTCTCGGAGAACTTTTTGCCCGCCTCAAGATCCCTGAAGTATTGCCGCGGCTGGTGCCGCTCCCCAAAGAAGTATGCTGCGACATCGCCAATGTGCCCGCGGAAAAAGTCTTCTGCTTTGTCTGGCTGGAGCAACTTATTGGAGCGCATCTCACTGCCCTGTTCCCCGGCATGGAAGTTCTGGAAGCGTACCCCTTCCGCGTCACGCGGGATGCCGATATGGAGATAGAAGAAGACGAAGCGGATGACCTGCTGCGTACTATCGAGCAGGGGGTGCGCCGTCGTCGTTTTGGCAAAGTCGTGCGTCTCGAAGTAGACAATGCTATGCCCGAACGTATCCGCGACCTGTTGATGAAAAACCTGGAAGTGACGTCCCAGGACCTCTACACGGTGCAGGGACCATTGGGTCTGGCAGATGTGTTGTCTCTGACAAAAGTCAACCGTCCAGACCTCAAAGATCAGCCCATCCTGCCCGGCGTGCCAGTTGCACTGCGCAACCAGGCCGACATTTTTACCGCCATTCGTCAGCAAGATATTCTGCTGCATCATCCCTATGACTCCTTCAAACCATTGATCGAATTTATCCAGACGGCTGCCGATGACCCGCAGGTTCTGGCAATCAAGCAAACGCTCTACCGTGTCGGGAGCAATTCCCCCATCGTTGACGCCCTGATGCATGCCAGAGAACATGAAAAACAGGTAACTGTACTGGTTGAACTCAAAGCCCGATTTGATGAAGAAAATAATATCAACTGGGCCCGCGAACTCGAACGCAATGGGGTGCATGTGGTCTATGGCTTGATGGGCTTGAAAACCCATTCAAAAGTTGCACTGGTTGTGCGCAAAGAACACGATGGTATACGCCTCTATGTGCATCTTGGCACCGGCAACTACAATGCGAGCACGGCACGTATCTACACCGACACGGGGTTGCTCACCTGTCGCCCGGATATTGGTTCGGATGTTGTTGAGCTGTTTAACTTTCTCACCGGCTACAGCCGACAGAGCCACTATCGCAAACTGATGGTGGCACCGGTGACATTGCGCGACAGTTTTTTGCGCCTCATTGAACGAGAGATAGACCAGCACCAGAAATACGGCAACGGGTACATGATTTTCAAAATGAATTCGTTGGTAGACCCGCAAATCATAGATGCGCTGTACCGTGCATCCCAGGCTGGTGTGAAAATAGATCTCATCCCGCGAGGTATATGTTGTCTGCGCCCTGGTCTGGAAGGCTACAGTGAGAATATCCATGTGCGGAGTATTGTTGGAAGTTTTCTTGAACACAATCGTATTTTCTATTTCCACAATAGCGGCGACGAAGAAATCTATATGGGAAGCGCAGACCTGATGCAACGCAATCTTGACCGCCGCGTGGAGACGATGTTTCCGCTCGAAGACCCGCAGCTCAAGCGGTTTGTGCGCGATGTGTTGCTGGAAAATTACCTGCGGGACAACGTTCATAGCCGCGTTTTGCAACCTGATGGCTCCTATGTTCGCCTTTCGCCGAACGAAGGTGAGCCTGTCGTAGATAGTCAGGGAATGCATATGGGATACCACGCCTATGAAATAGAAACGTTGAAAGCCGAATTGTAAGTATGCCACGGTTATTTGTCGCGCTTGAACTACCTGACAACGTTATTGCCGAATTGCAAAGCACGCAAAAACAATTGCGGCAATTTCAGCCTGCGCTGCCGGTCAAGTGGGTTGGTTCGCATGCCTACCATCTGACGCTCTTTTTTCTGGGGGAGGTTGCTGAAAGACAGGTGACGCCCATTTTGCATGCCCTGCGCGAAACTGGCTGGTGTCTGCCATCCGGCACACAAGAACGACCTGACGTCACCTTTCCCACGCTGCGCCTCGCGCCGGTGGGTGTCTTTCCCAACCTCAAACGTCCGCAAACGATCTGGATGGGCGTTACGGGTGATCTGCTGTTGCTGGAACACATGCAGCAGCAGGTTGTCAACGTGTTGCAACCGCTAGGCTTTGCCGCGGAAAAGCGCAAGTTCCATGCCCATCTGACGCTGGGGCGTGTGCGGCGTGAAGCCACACCTGCCCGTTTCGCGGATATTCGTGCCGCGCTTGAGCACCTTCAGCCGCCGGCGGACCACACGTGGCAAAGTGGCCCACCTCTCCTCTTTCAGAGTATCCTCAAACCCACTGGTGCGGAATATCGCAAGATTGAAAATATCTAAATTTTTGTCTACAATACAGAGAGAGATACAATAATGGGGGGTGTGGGAACCACGTCCCCATGCGCATGAAGCTAAGCGGTTTACCGCTTTGCAAAGCGGTGCATTGGGGGTTGCAAACCCCCGAAACATGCTTTTGTTTTGTGTTTTTTGCGGCGAAGCCGCAAAAAACACAACAACAGGGGGACTTGGGCTGCGCCCCAGTGGGAAATATGCGTGAGCTTCATGCGCATGGGAGTTTGCGGGGCTGAAGCCCATAGGCGTCAACGTAACGGGTATTCCACCGCGCTTTCACCCTCTCCCCAACCCTTCTCCCATCCAGGGAGAGGGGCTTCCGTCACCCCATGCGCATGAAGCGAAGCGGTTTGCCGCTTTGCCAAGCGGGGGTTTGGGGGTTGCAAACCCCCGAAAACATGCTTTTTGTTGTCTTTTTTTGCGGGTAGCACCACAGAATACCGTGGAGTATCCTCAACGGAGTTGAACCAGGGGAGCGTGAGGGGACGGCGTCCCCTCGCAACCCCATTCTGGTGGGGTGTGTTGTTTTTTCGACTTCGTCGAAAAAACAACACACCCCACG
>CAYFVX010000242.1:0-6469 GCA_964346425.1 uncultured Chloroflexaceae bacterium
GGTTGGGGAGAGGGTGAAAGCGCGGTGGAATACCCGTTACGTTGACGCCTATGGAATCCTGCCCGTCTACCTGAACGTGCCACACACTGAGCGGGCTTGACGAGGCATCAACGATCAGTTCGCCCTGGGAGGTAAAGGCGATGTGCTGTACTCTGCCCGGCTGGTCAAGCGTTGCGACCAACGCACCATCGGCCACGCGCCAGATACGCACCGTGTTGCCGTCACTCCCGGCCGCAACCAGTGTGTTATCTGGTGAGAACGCTACGGTGTTGATCCACGCCGCATAAGAGCCAGAGTTGCTCCGCGGCCACACCAATGTGTGGAGCAATGTCCCGTCACTGATGCGCCAGAGCAGTAACTGCGTGCCACCAAGTTGGCTAAATCCGGCCAGCAGCGTTCCATCCGGTGACAGGGTTGTATCCATCATAAACAGATTGGAGGATTGCGCAAGCGTGCGTTCGCGGGTCAAGTGAGCGGTGTGCCAGTATTCAAACCCCTGATTCCCTTGTGTTATGAACCTGGAGCCGTCGGGTGAGAATGCCACCGTGCCATACGCCCCACCGTACTCCCACACGCGGGTTTCATCTGCCATGCGCCAGAGTTGCACCGATCCAAGCCAACCGACTGCCAGCAAGCTCGCATCGGGAGAGAAATTGAGGGAAGCTAACTCTTGACCCATCTCGAACTCACCCACCTCGAACATGTGGAGCAAGCTCCCATCGGTCAACGACCATACCCGCACGTGCTGGATGCTTCCGCCCCCACTAGCCGCCAGCAGGCTCCCATCGGGAGAGAAGGTCAGGCTGGAAGCATACCCCGCATTGGCAAGGGTATACACCGGGGTATTATTCGGTACCCGTATCACCTCGACCCGGTCCTTAGTGCTATACGCGAGGAGATTATCAGTCGGGGAGGTGGCAAGAGCATGACTATGCTCCGGCCACCGGGTGAGCGTGCGCACACAACCACTGTGCTGCACCATGCGGTCGATCCATTGGCACGGTTTGAGCGACAGGCCCAGAAAACTGACCAGACCCAGCACACCCACCACGGCCCCGACAACATACACCCGGCGCGATGGTTGGGGGGGTTGGTCGGGCTGGTCAGGTTGGTCGGGTTGGTCGGGTTCGGCCTGCGTGGGCAGTGTGGCTGCGATGGAGTCCCTGCCCGCTACCTTCCGCACAAATTTGGCTATCAGCTTAACCACGAGCAAGATCAGGATCACCACCAACAGTCCCATCAGCAACAGCAGCGTGGTGATCGTTCCCACAGCGAAGGAAAACAGCCAGATAATCAGGATGCTCCCCCCCACGACGCCCGTAAAAAGAGCGAGAGCAATGCCCGGTGAACGTTTGCGGGGTGTAGCCGCTGCTGCTCCAGGAAACATGTGCCGCACCGGGCGGCGCAGCAGCAGAATATCAGCGGGGTGGGCATACTCCGGCTCCCTGACTTTGCCACTCACCAGAGCGGCAAACAGCAGCAGCACCAGCAGCAATAACCCGTAGGCAACCCACACCATTTGGGGCAACATCAGCACGGTGACGATAATGAGTACTCCCAGGACTGCGCTCCAAAAACGACGACCCCGTCGTCGTTTGTCCTCGCGTGGCGTGTAGTCCATCGCTACCATATATGCGACCGAGAACCAGAGGGTCAACAAAACAATGATGGAATGGGCGTAGGATATGAAAACGTTGACAAGCATAATGTTCTCCTCATAGGCATATCACTCCCCATGGACATTGGGAAGAAGCAAGTATAGGAACCGTCGTTACTATTTTGGTTGGCCCATATGTTGGGCGAACATGGTATCACCTGCCATCTGGTCTCAGCCTGGCAGCGCGACTTCGCGGGCATATTCGTGCTGGCTGGTCATCAGCTCAATGAGAAAATTGCTATGTTTCACCAGGTCGTCCAGGGGGATATGTTCATTGGGACCGTATTCCGAGCTATCGTGACGCCCAAGCGCAATCACGGCAACCTGAGCTTTCAGATAGTGGGCAAAGATGTTGAGTGGTTGGGTGAAAAGTCCAGCCGGGAGTATCGTCATTGGAGCCTGATAGGTTGTCTGGCCGGCGGCGATAAGTTGCTGAATTAATTGCTGGTCAGCATCTCCCTGGATGGGGGCATAGGAGCCGGGGAGTTTTTCCACCACAATGTCTTTCAATCCACGCTCAATGAGATGTTTGCGCAATAAGTTGAAAATCATGTCTGGTTGCTGGTTGGGAACCAGGTGAAAATCCAGGCGGGCTGAGGCCGAGGTAGGGATGCTTGCTACGCCTTTGGATGGCTCGACGACGTAGGATGAAAGGTTGCAGGTGGGCAATGTCACTTCGGTGCGCACGAGAGTAGACCCACTCATGCTAAAGAGGAATTCGGGGATTTGCCATGCGTTGAGACGACCGTCTTCATCAAGTTGCACTTTGCGCAACGTTGTGCGTTGATTGCGATTGGGACCTTCCACTGCGTCATAAAAGCCGTTGATGCGGATATCTTCATCCGCACCTTTGATAGAGCTTAACGCCCAGACCAGCCGCCAGGCCGGGTTGGAAACACTGGCGGCAAGCGTCGGGGCAAGAGCTACCGTCGATCCTCTGGCGGTGAGGCGGACCTGCAACAAGCCCTTGCTGCCGGTGTAACAGAAGGGAATACCATTGGTGTCTCGTTCGCCGCCTGTTCCCAGACAGGCATGCACATGGAGTTGGTCCGAATAATGTTTGATGACCTGTTCCAGGTGGATGCTACCAGCCAGCCGTTCGCCTTCTGCGATAACGACGATGCTGTGGGGAAGTTCGCCATCTGCCTGGAGCATGGTGGAGAGAGCATGCAGGTGAGCAGCGAGCGGGCCTTTGCCGTGGGCTACGCCGCGACCATAGATGGAGCCTTCACGTTCGGCAACTTGAAAGGGTTCATGCAACCATTCACGCCAGGGACCCGTGGGAGTGACATCGTAGTGATGGTAGAGCAGCAGGGTAAAGGGGCGTCGCCCGGAACGCCAGCCGATGACGACCGGTGCGCCACCAGCACGCACGACGCGGGCATCCAGGCCGGTGTGACGCATCATGTCGGCTACCAGACGAGCAGATGGTTCAAGGTGATGCACGTCCTGGCTGGTGGATGGCTGGGCACACAGAAGCCTAATGTTGTGCAGAAGCTGGTCGGCTTCGGTGGCTGGGGGAACAGGCACTGCTAATGCTCCTTGTTTAGAACCTGTATGTCTTCAATGAGTGTCATGGATTCAGACACCTGTATTTTGTTCGCAGGGTAGAATGATGTGTTACGCTTATCCACTTCTCAGGTATTATAACACTTTTCCCACCCTAAAACACGTTGAGCGGGTCTATGTCTATAGTCCAGCCATGCAAAGGGCCGACGGCTGTCAGGACTTCTGCCAGCGAGGAAGACAACGGCTGGTTGCAGTCGGGGATGTGCAGGAGCAGGTGCCAGCGGTAGCGTTTGCGCAGACGTTGGAGGAAGGCCGGAGCGGGGCCAATGATGCTCCAGTCGGTGAGGTTTTTGCGCTGGAGGATTTGCTGGAGGTGCTCTGCGAGTCGGGTGGCGGTGCGTTCTGCGGTGGTGTGGCTGGGGTTTGCATAGACGAAACGGACCAACCGGCTGAAGGGAGGATAGGCGGTCTGGTGGCGAAAGCTGATTTCTTCACGGTAGAATGCATGATAGTTGTGTTCCTGGGCAGCCCGCAACGCATAGTGTTCGGGCGTGTAGGTCTGAATGATGACGCGGGCATCCGCGGCGCGGCGACCGGCGCGGCCGGCCACCTGGGTGAGCAGTTGGAAGGTGCGTTCTGCGCTACGGAAGTCGGGCAGGTAGAGACCGGTATCCGCAGCGACGACGCCAACGACGGAGACAGCAGGCAGGTCGAGGCCACGGGCGATCATCTGCGTGCCGATGAGGACATCTACTTCGTGGCGCAGTAATTTATCGAGCATGCGGCTGTGTGCGCCTTTGCCGCTGACGGTGTCGCGGTCCCAGCGCAATACACGAGCGTGCGGAAAGAGATGCAAAACTTCTTGCTCGACGCGCTGCGTGCCGATGCCAAAGGATTTGATGCGCGGACTGAGGCACTGTGGGCAAAAGGCGGGGACCAGTGCGTGGTAGCTACAGGAGTGGCATATCAGCGTGGGGACAGGGTGCGGGTCGGCGGCGGGGGTGGTTGATTGTTCGGTGTAGTGAACAACCAGCGGATTGTGGCAGGTGGGGCAGGTGACGACGGTCCCACAATCGCGGCACATGACAAAGTTTGCCGCGCCGCGGCGGTTGAGGAACAGGAGTGCCTGTTGCTGGTTGTCCAGAGCTTGTGTCAGTGCTTCATACAGCGGTTGGCTGAAGATGGATCGGTTGTCGTGCTGCAATTCGCGGCGCATGTCTACGAGACGGACATGGGGCATGGGGAGGGTGCGGCTGCGTGGCAGACCATCGTGACTGGCGATGGTACCGACACGTTCGGGGAGCACGAGCAGGGTGGCGTGGCCCTGCTGGGCCGCGTAATAGCTTTCTATGCAGGGAGTTGCGCTACCGAGCAGCACAACACTGCCAGTCAGCTTTCCCAGAGCCATGGCGACGTCACGGGCATGGTAGCGCGGGTGGTCGTCCTGTTTGTAACTTGGTTCGTGTTCTTCATCTATGATGATGAGGCCCGGTTTGGTGAGGGGGGCAAAGACGGCGGAACGACTGCCGATAACCAGTGGAGCCTCGCCGCTACGGATGCGACGCCATTCGTCGTAGCGTTCACCAATGGAGAGTTCGCTGTGGAGAATGGCAAGCTGGCCGGGGAAACGTGCAGCGAAGCGACGGACAAGCTGCGCAGTCAGGGCAATTTCGGGGACAAGCACAAGCACCTGGTAGCCGAGGCGCAGGGTACGGGCGACGGCTCGCAGGTAGATTTCGGTTTTACCGCTGCCGGTGACACCATGCAGCAGGAAGATGGGTGATGGTGAAGGTGGGTGTGCTTCAGCATTGTCCTTTACAGAGGTATCAATGGGTGCGGCAGTTGTCCGATGCTTGTCCCCGGTCACTGCTCCCTCGTCTACCATCCCCCTTTGAGTCTGAAAAGCCGGTGCATCGGGCGTGCGGTGCGGTAGCGTGTCGAGTGCTTGCGAGATGGGTTGCCAGACCTGCCGTTGCCCAGCCGTGAGCGACGGCGAGGAGTCGGGCGAAATGTCTTCGGCCAGCAGTGGGTTGCGGTAAACTTCAACGGTTTGCAATTCGATAATGTTTTTCTTCTCCAGGGCACGCAGATCTGCCAGTTGGGTACCGGTTGCAGCGTAGATTTTTCCTACGGCAATGAGGGGTGACTGGTCGGGTGTGAGGGGTTGACGGTTATCGGTAGTTGTGTTCTCAGGAGTTGGTTGGTGCGGGCTGGCGTCTATCAGCCATTGCACGATGGCCTGTTGTCGCGTGGCTCGCTTGAGGTTGTCCAGGGTGGACTGGTAGGCTTCTGGCGGGATGCAGAGGCGGGCCATACGTTCTTTGCGTGGGCGTACCCGTGGTTTTGTGTGTTCGATACCCTGTTCAATAAGGCCGCGGTTTTGCAGGTGGGTGCATGTTTCGCGCAGTTTTTTGCTTTGGATGGTCATGGCGTGGTAGAGGCTGGTTTCGGAGGTTTCACCATGTTTGCGCAGGTAGTAGAGTACGGCGCGTTCGTATTCTGGCAGGCCACCAAGTTCAGTGGTCAGGCCGGGTGGGGTGACGCGCCAGGTAGGGGTAGCTTTCTGTGCAACGCCGGGCGGCAGCAGCAGGGCGAGCACGTCGGCCAGGGGCAGGAGGAAAGTAATAGCAATCTGTTTTGCCAGCAGGATACCAGTTGCCGGGATGATGGCGTGGGGGGCAGCAATGTCGGCTATGTTGCGCAGATTGGGGGGGGGCAGGGTGGTTGTCTGGGTAATAGAGAGCACGATACCCTGGATAATCTGGCTATGCAGAGGCACCCAGACGAGCTGGCCGGGCTGGATAGTTTCTTCCAGATGGGAGGGGATGCGGTAGCTGAATATGGCACTGGTGCGTTGTTTGATGGTGCGGTTGAGAGCGACTTCGGCTATGGAGCAGGGTGGTTGAGTCATAAATATGGGTGAAAGGCGAACATAACCGCAAAGGACGAAAAAAACGCAAAGGTCCGGGCAAAGGTCTGGGCAAAGAGGTGTTTCGGGTATTTTTCTCTGTGGAGATATGTCTGGTATGAACAGCTCTTTTTCATCGCAATCTGCTTCTATCCTGCGGTATTGACGGTTGCGCTACTGCTGATACGTCGCCGCTTCAATGTTTGCAGCAGGACGCGGCCCGGCCCGGTCAGGCGGGTCATGAAAAGACCTTCGCCGCCAAAGAGGGTTTTGACCACACCGCCCACGGTTTGAATGTTGTAATCTACCTGGCCGCGTCCAGCTCGTCGAAAAGGAAGACGCCGCCGTTCTCGTAGCAGTCGAGGAACTGCGTGCCGAGGAACTCGAACTGGCCT
>CAYFVX010000243.1:0-6468 GCA_964346425.1 uncultured Chloroflexaceae bacterium
CAGCACGCATCATCGCTTCAACAGTCAACGAGCGTTCATCTTCATTGTAGAGTGGCGTGGCAACAACGCGCATGTAGGGAACTTCCTGGACTTTTTCCACCACCTGCATACGCCGCTGGCCCTGCACAACAATGCTGGTTGTACCATCCGGCATTTTGAGCACACGTTGCACCGTGGCTTCAACACCAATCGTGTAAAGCTCATTGATACCGGCTTCTTCCAGGTCCGGGTCACGTTGCGCAATTGCCAGTATCGTGCGGTCGCTGGCCATGGCTTCTTCAATTGCCATAATTGACCGTTCGCGACTGACAAAGAGCGGTGCAAGCATGTGCGGAAAGAGCACAGTGTTGATAAGTGGCACTACGGCGACTTCACGCTCTTGCATTTGAAGATCGGGCTTCATATCATGGTCCGTTGGAAAATCAAACAAAATGAGGGGTTCTTCAGGCATCTGCACACCATATTTTATCTTTGTGGTAGCTATTTTTGACATTGGGAGATACATTATATCATATTGTGGAGAGGTTAGCTATTTTTTGCCACAATCTCGTTCAATTTTGCCTCTACAACCAATATCCCTTACAATAGAATAAGAAAGGTGCCATATCCCTATCAGTCATTCGACGATGAGTGTTTGCGCGTGACCAGGTGCTTGCCGCACGATGAATTGACGCATGACCATATTGACACACGACGCTCCACCCTTCACTCATCACTCAGCATACCAAGAGAAGCAAAACCTATGACAAGCATACTGCATGCTACCTGGCTACCACAACGCAAAAGTTTGTTTGTGTGGGGTGAACATCCTGAACTCCCAGAGCGCAAAAGCCGCAAACGCAAAAAACCCCCACACCCCTACCAGACGCCTGCCGAGACATTGCGCGGGCGGTTGCGTGGTACGGCCTATACCGATCCACTGCTGATGGATGCCGACCAGTTGACGGAAGAAACAGTAACCGTCTGGTTGCCAACCATCAAAAACATGCCAGTTCCCTCGCCAGAAATGAGCGAGACCGGGGCCATCCCTCCCCCCGAAGGCGAGCCACAACTGAGTGCGTGGCAGGTTACCGGATTGCTGCTCCCCATCAATCCGGCGATTGACCTGTTGCTGGCTCTCGCAAAAGTCAGAGACAGAGCGAGTGATGTGCATGCGTGGCATCTGGCTGCTCTGCTTGCAATGGAGATGGTTGCCGACCAGCAGGTCCTTCCTGCGCTGGAACGCGAAGGCTTCCAATTGCGGGCAGGTTGGCGGCCACGACCTACACCGGCTATGGCAGAACAGTTGACGACGCTGGCCCGTTCGCTGCCGCCGCTGTGCCGCGCGGTGGTGGAAGACGCAGAGCAGGCATTGACCCCACGTATGCTGCTGAATGATTTTCTGGAAACGGCTATTGATGCAACAATCCGCACCATCCCCTTTGCGCCATCCTACGATGCAAGTACACCCGGTGGCAAGTGGCTGGAGGCATTGCTGGAAGATGACCCGATTGTCCAGCTTAAAGGAACGGAGGCGGATAAGCTGTTTGCAAGCTGGCAGGAATGGGCCGGCCAGGGGCAGATGGCGGGCAATGAGGCATTTCGCATTACCTTCCGCCTGGAACCACCCGAAAGGCAGGAAGATCCATGGTATGTCTCCTACCTGTTGCAGGCAACCGATGACCCTAGCCTCATCGTGCCAGGAACCAACATCTGGCGGGAACAGGGAGATGCGTTTACCTACCTGGAACGACGGTTTGACCAGCCACACGAGCGCATGCTGAAGGGGTTGGGGCATGCTTCGCGCATCTTTCCACCGCTGGAGGCCAGCTTGCGCAGTGCTGCGCCCGACCGTGCCCAACTGACGCTCCCACAGGCATTCACCTTTCTCAAAGAAGCTGCCCCCATGCTGGAACAGGAAGGCTATGGGGTGCTGGTGCCGTCCTGGTGGGGCAAAGGTTCGCCACTCAAAGCCCGTGCGAAGGCAAAATCGAAAGGCCCCTCTAAAACAAATGAACAGGCGGCACTGAGCCTGCAAAAAATTATTCAGTTTACGTGGCATCTCTCGCTCGGCGATGAGCCGCTCGACTTTGCAGCGTTTGAAAAGCTGGTTGCGCTCAAGATGCCGCTGGTGCAGATGCGAGGACAGTGGGTTGCGCTTGACCCGGAAAGTAGCGAACGTATGCTCAAACTGCTCAAGCAGAGCAGCGGGAAGATGAGTTTTGCCGAAATGTTGCGGCTGGATATGGGCAACCTGGGCGCAGACCTGCCCGAAGGCGTCGAGTTTGAAGGTGTTGAGGCGGAAGGCTGGGTAGCAGAAGCTCTTGAAGGCTTGCGCAATACGCAAAAGCTGGATATGCTCCCACAGCCAGAAGCGTTGCACGCCACGCTGCGCCCCTACCAGGTGCGCGGCTATTCCTGGCTCGATTTTATGCGCCGCTATGGGCTAGGAGCATGTCTGGCCGACGACATGGGATTGGGCAAAACGATCCAGACTATCGCACTCATCCTGCGCGAGCATGAACAGAATAATACCACCGCTCCCGCCTTGCTCGTCTGCCCCACTTCGGTGATAGGCAACTGGCAACGTGAAATCCAACGCTTTGCGCCTGCGTTGCGCACAATGGTGCATCAGGGCGCAGACCGCCGTCAGGGGAAATCTTTCCACAGTGTGCTGCAAGATTATGAGGTGGTGCTGACCAGCTACCCGCTGCTCAACCGTGACCGTGACACGCTGGATGGGGTGGAATGGAGTATTGTAGTGTTGGATGAAGCGCAGAATATCAAAAATCCTTCTGCCAAACAAACGCAGGCTGCCCGTGCGCTCACCGCTACAACACGGATTGCGCTCACCGGTACGCCGGTCGAAAACCGGCTGACCGAACTCTGGAGCATTATGACCTTCCTCAATCCAGGCTACCTGGGCAGCGAAGATTCGTTCAAAAAACAATTTGCCCGTCCCATCGAACGCACGAATGACCCGCAGGCAACCGAGCAATTGAAGCAATTGACCTCACCCTTTATCCTGCGCCGCCTCAAAACAGACAAAACGATTATCTCCGACTTGCCAGAGAAGATCGAGATGAACGTCTACTGCACCCTGACACAGGAACAGGCAACGCTCTATCAGGCAACGGTGGAAGAGGGTTTTAGCCTGGTCAAAGAAGCCGAATCTGAAAACGACCAGATGAAGCGGCGCGGCATGGTACTTTCGCTGCTGATGAAACTCAAGCAAATCTGCAACCACCCCGCACAGTTTCTCAAAGATGGCAGCAGTCTGGAGGGGCGTTCCGGCAAGATAGAACGTCTGACGGAAATGCTCGAGGAAATTCATGCCATTGGCGACCGTGCGCTCATCTTTACGCAGTTTTCTGAAATGGGCCATATGCTGCAACGCTATCTTAGTGAGAGGTTTTATGAAGCGGTGCTGTTTTTGCATGGCGAGACACCGGCGAAACAGCGTGACGCGATGGTGCGCCAGTTCCAGGCTCCCCGTGGTCCCACAGTCTTCATTCTCTCGCTCAAGGCTGGCGGTACGGGCCTGAATCTCACGAATGCTAACCACGTCTTCCACTTTGACCGCTGGTGGAATCCTGCGGTTGAAAACCAGGCAACCGACCGCGCCTTTCGTATTGGGCAGACGCGCAATGTGCAGGTGCATAAGTTTGTGTGCAGCGGCACCCTGGAAGACCATATCAATGACCTGATAGAGCATAAACGCTCCCTTGCGGAGAGTGTCCTCGGCACTGGCGAAAGCTGGTTGACCGAGTTGAGTACCGACCAGTTGCACGATCTGATTACTTTGAAACAGACCGCTTGACAGTAAGGAGGTTCATATGCCACGCAGACGCCGTTCTTCCTATTATGATTATGATGACGATTATGGCTATTATCCCCCATCCCGCCCCATCGAAGTAGAAGGAGGTATCAAAGCCAAAACACAGCGTGGGACGTTTGGATCATCCTGGTGGGCAAAGCGCTGGATAGAGGTGCTTGAAACATTTGGCTGGGGAAATCGTCTCACTCGTGGGCGCAACTATGCTCGCAAGGGTCAGGTCGTCAGCATAAATATAGGCGTAGGTAGCGTACAGGCACAGGTGCAGGGGACCCGCCCTACTCCCTACAAAGTGAATATGCAGGTTGCAACCCTGACCGATGCACAGTGGGAACAGGTCATTGATGCAATGGCGCAGCAGGCGATCTTTGCCGCCAAACTGCTGGCTGGTGAGATGCCGCAGGATATTGAGGCAGCTTTTGAGCATGTCGGTGTTCCGCTCTTCCCGCAAAAGCGACGCGACATCGCAACATCCTGCTCCTGCCCAGATTCTGCCAATCCTTGCAAGCATATCGCGGCAGTCTATTACCTGATGGGCGAACAATTTGATGAAGACCCGTTCATGATGTTTCAAATGCGAGGTCGTTCGCGTGAGCAAATTATTGAAGCATTGCGGAGTCGTCGAGTAGCTGCCAGCGAGGAGCAGCAAACTGATCCCTTTATCATTCCCGCCGAACCGGTGCCAGCATTGACGGAAAGTATCGAAACCTTTTACCATGCAGGAAGTGGCATAGAATCGATCCAGGTGCAAATAGCCCCGCCCAGAGTCAGTGGTGCTATTTTGCAACAATTGGGAGAAGCACCGGCCAGGACAACCAGCAACTTTCAGTCATTGTATGCTTCTATCACTGCGCATGCGCTGGACAGAGTGTATGGCGAAGAATAGGGAGGTGACTGGTGACGGAAAAGAAATTATGGCAAAAAATTTATGACGAGTCCAATTGGGACGAAGAGGCCGCCAAGTCTATTGCGTTTCGGATGGAGTGGCAGGGGATGTCCCGCGAGGAAGCAGAAGCTCTCGAACGAGAAGAATGGCGCGAGAAACACCACACCTATGATTTGCAGGTGGGCAAACTGGGTATTGATACGAACCATCAAACCGTCTGGTATGATGACCAGCCCGTGCTCTTAAACTCGGTTGAGTATCGGCTGCTCTTGTGCCTGGCAATGATCCCCGGTCGAGTCGTACCCTATGGCTATATTTTGCGTCACATGCGGATGCATGTCAGTGTACGTGACCAGGAGTCTTTTTTACAAAACCATGTAGATAACCTTCAGCAGAAGATTAACCCGCAGTCCATCGTCCACGTGCGCAATGTCGGGTACATGCTGATAGACCCTGATGCAGCAACGTGAAGCTGATGAAACAGCCAACCCGTTTGCGCAATGACATCAACGCGCTGGTGAGCGTATTGCTCCTGCTGGTGACTGTGCTGGCGGCAGCTACGGGAGTGATAGCCGATTTGTGGGATTTGAACGATTTTGTCTATCACACCTATGCTGGCTATGCGCTGGCACTACTGGCACTGGTGCATGTAGGATTGCAATGGGGACGTTTGGTAACCTCTATACGCATGCGGTTTGCCAGCCTACGCAGAGCTTCGCCACGTTCTTCTGCTGGTGAAGACCGGGCAAAGCCTCACGCAAAAGTGCAAGGAGCACAAAGGTCCGCACAAGAGCGGCTCTTTTCGCACAGTCACCAGCAAGGAGCGGCAGATTCTGCCGAAGATGAGCAACAACAAAATATTCCACCGGCACAACCTGCCCAGCAATCTACCTTGCTGACACGCCGCGATGTGGCAGGCTTGCTGCTTGGCGGAATTGGCTTTGCCCTGGGGCGTGGTCTCCGTCCTGCCCAGGAATTACCAGACCAGAAATATAGAGGGATGCTGTATCATCACTGGAGCAAGACAGGCTGGCATAGCATTTTCGGCACCATAAGCGATTGGGGGAAACAGCCACCATTGTACAAGCAATACCCACAGGCGAGAAAACTCGCTCTGCCAAAAGTTGGCGATGGGCAGGGATTGTCAGCAGAGGAAGCCATCCGGCAACGTCGCTCCATCCGCGACTATGGAGATCACCCCCTGACAATGGAACAACTGTCGCGTTTGTTGTTCTTTACTGAGGGTATCAACGCGGAACGCTGGGGGCACAAACTACGGTCGGCTCCCTCGGCTGGTGCTCTCTACCCGATTGAAACCTATGTCGTCGCGCATCGCGTCGCGGGACTGGAAGCCGGCCTGTATCACTATAGCGTGAAAGACCACGCCCTGCATGTGCTGCAAACCAGCGATCTGCGTCAGGCGATTGTGCAACACGGCTTGATGCAGGCGTTTCTGGGCGAGGCAAATCTTGTGCTGGTGTTCAGTGCTATCTTCCAACGTTTGCGCTGGAAATATCAGGAGCGCACCTACCGCTACGCCTTGATTGAAGTTGGTCATATTGGACAAAATGCCTACCTTGCGGCTACGTCCATGGGATTGGGCGGGTGTGTCGTGGGTGCGTTTCATGATGATGATGTCAATAAGTTGCTGGGTGTTGATGGTGAGCAGGAGGCCGCGCTCATGCTTATGTCTGTCGGGATACCCCAGAAATAGGGGTCATACCTCATTCGGGTCATGAGTTCAACGAACCGCAAAGACGCAAAGGGC
>CAYFVX010000244.1:0-6456 GCA_964346425.1 uncultured Chloroflexaceae bacterium
GCTATAGCCGGGAGCTATTTCGATGATCTCTTCATCATATTCATCATCAGGGTCCACACCAAGCGGCAATCCTGGCATCTCAAATTCTTGCACGGATTCATGAAACAACAGGGGATAGGTATGGCCGGCATTGGCGATGCGCATAATGCCTTGCTTCGGGTCCAGCAGCGCATAGAGCATAGTAATCATTCCCTGGGGAATATCTGTGCATACACCGCGATTGATAGCCGCCAGCGTTGGGCCAGGGGGGCCTGCGAGCCGCACTTCGTGCCGAAAGACGGTACGTGCTACGGCCATCCGCAGGGCTGCTTGCAACCCTTTGCCGGAGACATCACCAATCATTATTGCTTGCAACCCATTGCTCACGGGCATAAAGTCATAGAGATCACCGCCCAGGTCACGCGCTGGCAGCGAGACAGCACTGAGTTCCCATCCGCGAAGGTAGGGAACGGCTGCCAGCAACATTCCTTGCTGCAGGTCGCGTGCCAGTTGTAAATCTTTTTCAAGTTCGGCCTGACGCCGCATCTCTTCTTCGGTGAGTTGCGTCTGTCCATTGTCCGGCGGTTGCTGGTTGTTCGTCTCAAAACGTCGAGTCAGATAGATTCGGTTGACGTGGTGTCCGATTAAGGTACTGTAGAGACGTCGGCGTTGACGTGACAGTATTATCTGGTGGCTGGCTGGGTCATTTCTTTGCATAGGAATATCATTTCTCACCTGAGCATTTGTACGTACCGTTCACATGTTTCTCGGAGTAATCCTACCCCTACTCCTTCAAGCAGGGCATCAGGAGAATAAACGGCCAGTTTGTGTAGTGTATTGCGATATTCGCGGATTGCCGCATCGCGGCGTTCCAGTTGTCGGTAGACTTCTGCAAGATGAAAGGAAACAAGGGCCGAATCAGGCTCCAGATAGCGAGCCCGTTCTAATTGATAAGCGGCTGCCTGGAACTGCCCCTGACGGGCATACAGCACGCCCAGCAAGCTATACGCTTCGGTGGTTAAACTGTTGAGTTCAATAGCCCGTCGTGCTTCTGCAACAGCCACATCAAGGTCGCCACGATTTGCATGGGCCTGGGCAATAAGTGCCAATGTTTTGGGCGCATGCGGTCCATTTAATGGAACCTTATACAGCATATCAAGTACTTCGTCAACCTGTCCAGCATCAAGCAGTTCACGTCCACGTTTTAATGTGCTTTCCCGGCTTGCAGCAGCAGCAGATGAGGTTGTCCTATCGCTCAATGGTCGCCGCGAGGGATATTGGGTGGAGGGAGAGATTCTTCCCGATTCGGGGGGGTATGACGTGGACGGTCGCAGGGTCGTTCCTGGCTTTGCGGGTAACGGTTGCCTGGGCTGCGCTGTTGTAGATTGCGGCTGTGGTTGTGGTTGTGGTTGTGGCTTCTCTTTGACGTAAACAAAAGCGTTGTTCATTTCTTGCAGACGAAACTTATCATAGATATTCCAGAGAGTTTCGGAAAATCCTAGAAAGAGATAGCCTCCGTCGGGCAACACATGGTAGAAACGGTCTACCAGGGTACGAAACGTCGCCAGTTCAAAATAGATGGTCACGTTCTGGCAAAAGATAATGTCTATGCCACGCACATGCCCAGGAAAGGGTTGGAGCAGATTGAGCTGGTCAAAACGGACAATGTCGCGCACCTGCTGATTGACGGACCATAACCCACCACGATAGTCGAAGTATTTTGTCAGCAGTTCCTGGTTGACATTGCTGAGTGTCCGACCACGATAGGCTCCGCGACGGGCTTTTTCCAGGGCTGCTTCGCTCAAATCGGTGCCCCAGATGTCGAGCGGACGGGTCAACCTGCGCCCCAGGGACTCAAGGGCCATGATAGCCAGTGAGTAGGGTTCTTCGCCGGTTGAACAACCGGCACTCCAGATGCGAAGTGGCTCACCTGGTGGTTTGCGTCGGTGTATCTGCGGCAAGATGATGTCGCGGAGGGCACGCATATGCGGCTGATTGCGAAAGAATACGGTTTCATGGTTCAAGACCAGTTCAGAGAGTTGCTGGAGTTCTGTCTGACCCGATGGTCCACGAATGTATTGGACATAGGCGTCAAAGGTCATGGCGTGAATCGCCAGACGCTGTGCCAGTCCGGTTGCCAATACCCGCTGGCTTGTCTGGTCGAGATAGACACCACTATACTGCGCCAGGATGTCGCGCATTTTTTCAAATTGGCCTGGCTTGAGCGTCAGTTCAGAGGGAGGGGTTGTTTCTCTGGGTGATGTCTGGGTCATACTTATCCCCCCTCTCCAAAACGTTTCACGAGTGCTTGAATGATCCCTTCAGGCGAGAGAACTTCATTCACGGCATTGAGTTCAACAGCGGCACGCGGCATCCCGTAGATGGAGCAACTTGCTTCATCCTGGGCTATCGTATGTCCACCAACCCGATGGATACTTTGCATGCCAATTGCTCCATCGCACCCCATGCCGGTCAATAAAACGCCGGTGGTATATGAACCAAAGACGCTGGCGACCGTCTGCATGGTAATGTCCACGGAGGGATGTTGCAACATCGGTTGCTGATCAAGATGCACTGTGCCTTCGTCCTGCACAAAAAGGTGAAAGCTATCTGGAGCGACCAGCACTTCGCCAACTTTAATTTTATCCCCTTCGGCTGCCATGCGGACTGGCAGAGGGCATGATTCTGCTAACCACTCAACCATCCCAGCACTGAAACCTTCTGCAATATGCTGCACAACCAGCACTGCCGCATCAAATCTTTCGGGCAGGTTTTTGAGTATTTGCTGGACGATGCGTGGTCCTCCCGTAGAAGCCCCTATAATCACCACAGAAAAGCGCAATCTGGCGAGAAGTGGTCGCCGAGGAATATTTTGCATCTCGCGAGCAACGACATCGTTTGTGTATTTTTGGAGCGCAGGTTTGACGTGTTGCGGAACAGATGGCAGGGTAATAATGTCCCGCGACCGTTTAATCTTCGCCGCAAAATCTGGTGATTGCACGGCATCATTCGAAGCATTTTCCTGTGCCTTTTTTGCTTGCGGTTGGGCGGATGGCGAAGCATTTTCTTGAGTCTTTTTGGCTCGAGATTCGGTGGGTGTTGTTTGTGTACGTTTCCGTTTGACCCGCCAGAGTTCTGGTGATTCGCTACTCGTTGATTCTGGCCTACGCCTGCCACGCAGGTGGGTAACTACCCGAACACGAGCAAGCAGTTTGACTCGCCGAATAATCTCTCTGCGTGTTCGTTCATAGGCTTCAGCGTTGGATATATCCGGCTTTTCCATCACTTCCAACGCACCAGCACCCAGCATCTTAAACGAGATGTCCACATCATCTCGTGAATAGAGTGCGGTGATTGCAAGCACGGGCGTCGGGTTATATGCCATCAATTGTTCTGTGGTTTCCAACCCATCCATCACTGGCATCCGCACATCCATCGTAATAATATCCGGACGGAGTTCAGCGGCTTGCAACAATGCTTCACGGCCATTGGCTGCTTCGCCAACAACCTGGATGGATGGATCGCTTTCCAGCATTTCCCGAAAGGCTCTACGTACCAACGCAGAGTCATCAACTATCAAGATGCGCAAACGTTCTGTCATGCTTTTTACCTGGAAAGGTTCGGACGAGACCCAGAGATGTACGCTGGAGCTGGTCTGATTACTTTACCTGCATTGGGGTATGGTTTTTCAATATATACACCCAACCAACTACCAGCTATCAGCAGACAACACACGACAGAAACGATGGAAAGAGCTTGAGCGTTTTCACCACCGGCCGGGTGGGTCTGTTGATAACTGACGTTCATTCCGTGAACGTCGGTCAATCCATTTCTAAATCAAGCAACTGTTTCACCCGGTTCGGGAGATTTAACAGGTCAATATCTTTATTCAGATAGTCATCTACACCAGCATCAAAAGCGGCACTTTTGTCTTCGCTGGAAGTCAGCATGATAATCAACAAATCATCGAGTTTGGGATTTTCACGCAAACGGCGACAGACTTCATAGCCATCCATACCAGGCATCTGCACATCCAGCACCATCAAGTCTGGAACTTCGCCGGCAATACTGGTGAGGGCATCTTCGCCACTATGAGCCAGTTGAACTTCGTAGCCGTACATTTCGAGCCGCATTTTGACAATGTCGGTTACGAGTTTGCTATCGTCTACGACCAGGATTTTAGCTGCCATTTTTAAACCTCGTCTGTGTCAAGTTGAGAACTTTCTATCTTTGAAAAAACCTTGCTGCTTACCTATCATTCTGTTATAAACTTCCCCCAACGTCGTGTCCCAAAAGCTGGCTGATAACTTTCAACAGGTTATCCTGGTTGAACTGGCTCTTGACGATATATGCCTGTGCGCCTGCTTCCAAACCACGTCTACGATATTCATCTGAAGCAAGACTGGTAATAATAACGACTGGCATATCCTGGTCTTCCAGTTCATGACGGATACGCGATGTCAGCTCAAATCCGTCAACACGGGGCATTTCTACATCCGTTACTACAAGATCGTAGGATTGTACGCGCAGTTTGTCAAGAGCATCAAGCCCATCAATTGCTGCTGTCACGTCATAACCTGCCGACTGGAGGATACTGCGAATGAGTTCACGCGTCGTAAAAGAATCTTCTGCTATCAGCAAGTGCGGGCGTTTCTGCGCACTCGATGCCGTGCCAGTCGTCCTGGGAGTTTGTGCAATACCCCGTGCAGATTGTACCAGCGATACCGGGTTGAGCAACAAAACCAGTTGTCCATCGCCCAGTTGAACCGCCCCATTATACCGACGTTGGGTTTCAAAGATTGGTCCCAGGGGTTTCACCACAGCTTCACGTTCGTCCAACAAGCTATCCACCAGCAAACTGAGCAAGCGTTGCGCAGTCCCAATTAAAACGGCAGGTTCTCGTTTGTTGGACAGAAACGAAGGTTCTGCCTCAATATGCATCAAGTCCGCCATACGCAGGAGGGGGACGGTCTGTCCCTCGTGGGTAATAGTTGCACGTCCTTCAATTGTGCGGATGTGGCTTTCGTATGCCCAGATGATACCATGACATCCAGAAGCAGGCAATGCAAAGGTATGTTGCCCAACTTTGATCAGCAAAATACGGGTCGTCACGATGGTCAGCGGCAGGTTCAATGTGATGGTTGTCCCGTGACCGGGCTGTGATTCAATGTTCACCTGCCCGCCCAGTTCCACAATATTGGTGCGCACCACATCCATCCCGACGCCACGGCCTGATATGTCCGTTATCAGGCTGGCGGAACTGAAGCCTGGGAGAAAAATCAGTTCCAATGCTTCCTGGTCTGAGAGGAGCGTGGCGTTTTCCTGGCTAATCAAGCCTTTGCGTACTGCGGTATCACGTAGTTTCTGGGCTTCCATACCCCGTCCATCATCTTTGACGATAATATGCACTTCTCCACCAACGGCCTCAGCCGAAACTTCAATCAATCCCTGGAGGGGTTTCCCATGTTCTTCCCGTTCTTCCGGGGGTTCAATCCCGTGGTCTATTCCGTTGCGTATCAGGTGCATGAGGGGGTCCCCAAGTGCTTCGAGCAGTTTGCGGTCCAACTCGGTGGCTTCGCCGCGGAGCTCCAGATTGACTTCTTTGTTCGTGGCTCCGGCAAGTTCGCGCACTGCTCGCGGCAAGGTGCTAAAGACGGTGGCTATGGGAAGCATGCGTACTGCCATAACTTCCTGTTCCAGATCATCTATCAGCATTCCCTGATTCTCGACGTGCTGCCCAAATTGCTCAATTTGTTGGCGGAGGAGTTTGCGTGCCTGATCGCCGGTATTGAGCAGTATATTCAACTGCTGGTCAAGCATATGACGTTGATCTGCGGAAAGATGGATGTCTCGCAGGGTATCTTCAATCGCCAGCAAATCATGTTCTTGTTGTTGGACCAATTCATTGAGTTTGTAGAGCGAATCAATATGATCGCTTTGAATTTGCTTGCCGACAACCAGTTCGCCGGTGAGGTTGATGAGCGTATCAAGCCGGTCAACGCGTACACGAACCGTCTGCCGTTTGGGAGCTGACGGAACCCGTGCGGGAGTTGGTTGGGCAGACGGCGCTGGTGTTGCTTCAGGGGGTGGAACTGGTGCTTCTGCTGCGTCTGGTGGGCCTTCCTCTGCCGGTGGTTCTTCTTGTGGGGGTTCAGCAGGTTCTTTGCTTTCCTGCTGGCTCGCTTCCGCCTCACGTTTTGCCTGTTCTGCGCGTGCTTTGCGTCGCTCTGCGCGTGCTTTGCGTCGCTCTTCGGCGCTGGCAGTATCGCTTGTCGCAGCTTCTTGTTCCTGAGCGGGAGGTGTTGAATCTTCGGCTGATGCGGCTGGTTGCTCGGCAGGCGGGGGGGGAGCAGGGGCTTCTGTTTTGCCTTCAAGACTACGGTTCAGCTTTTCTATCAATTCATCAACATTGATATTGGTTGAGCCACCTTCGACTGCTGCCATCGTCATTTCAAGGAGGGCATCACCACTTTTGAG
>CAYFVX010000245.1:0-6440 GCA_964346425.1 uncultured Chloroflexaceae bacterium
GGGGTTAGGTGTATAACATGCGTAGCCGAGAGTATAGGGCTCTCGGCTTTTTTGTGCCTGACAAGAAGCCGTATCTTGCAGCATGGCAACTCGCGCAGAGCTTCTAGGCAACATCGAACTCCTGGTTACCGGCGGGCGCCCGACGGACGAATCTCGGTACTGGGATGGGCAGGCACTGTTTCTGCTTAACTACGAGACGGCGCGGGCGGTCTATGAGGATGCGGTCGAGCGCATGAAGGCCAACCGTAAGAACTCGGGCCTATCATGGGGGGCTCATGCGATGCAGAAGATTGACCCTTCACTGCTTCAGCAGGCAACTCTTGACGTCGTTGCCCAGCAAAACGACCGGGGGGAAGATGCCTGGGGGGAGGCCAAGATCCCCGAGCCACCCCTACCCATGCCAGACAACTTTGGCATCATAGATGTCTATGTGCGCAATAAAAAGACGGGAGTGCCCATTTTGCTGAAGCCTGGCACGATTGGCACAGCGCGTCCTGTTACCAGTGTACTGTTCTCGCGCCCGATATGGACTCACGTAGGTGACAAGCTGCAGGTGTACGGCTTTAAGGGCAACCCCATCCCCGACACCATTACGGTGAATATGGTGGGCTTTGGCGAGATCCCGGAGGGCATGACCGAGGAAGAGTTTATGAACCAGACCTACCCGCTTCCTGAGCACCTCATTACAATCGTGACGCAGCGGGTGGTTGGGCAACTCCGAGAGCAACTTGGGATGCCTGGCGACAGCTTCAATGACAACAAGGACCAAAGCACGAACCCGCAACCCAGCTAACCCATGATTGGAGAGAACGGCATATCAATATGGATGGACTCAGAGGAGGCCGTCAACACCATCCTTGCGGATGCGGGATGGGATGATAGCGTGCGGGATATGGTGCTTCGGTGGTGCTTCACGGCCAACCGCGACCTCGAGACACCGGTGTGGATTGAGCGCGTCACAACGGGCGTGAACGGGCTCCCACGCCTTATCGTAGAGAACGGCTATGTCGAGAAGCCATGCAACCTGGTGCGGGTGCATGAGATCAAGTTCTACATCGATGGCGCTTGCTACCGCCCGTACTACCAAGAGTTTGAGGCCAACCTGAACCGACTGGGATGGCTGCCCACGACCTACAACTATGCGACGAACGAAGGCTATAGCTACAACATCCAGGTACACGAGACCACCGAGGGCTTTAAGGTGACGAATGCCAACGGCTATGAAATGGTGCTGGTGTATGGGCGGTATGCGCTTGACCAGCACGGGATGCCCTGGTTTGACCGCGACTCATTGGAAGCCCTGGAAGCGTACTGTGAAATGAAGGCGCTGGAGATGGAGCGCAGGCAGATGACCAACAAGGTGAGCTTCTCAGCGACCAATGAGGCTGCAGCGCAATACTCGTTCCACAAGCGGCGCTACCACGGCCTACTCGCTGAACGCAGTTACAACCAGGACGAGCTTCTACAGCTATACGCGCACATGAACGACCCCTTCAGGGGCACCGGCAACCCTTGGGATGCCCTTGCCTCGCAGTACGGGTTCGCACAAATCTTCAATTCTTACTACTAAGGGCTTGACTTTCACAAAAACATTCACGTATTTAGGGGTATGAAAAAGATACGAAAGGCATTTATCGGCCTTATGCTGGCATACGCCGTATCGCAGGCGTTGGGCGTCATTTGCACGATCACAGACATCAACCCTGGCTTTTGGGGTACGCTTTCCATTGCGATTGGCCCCATGCTCTTTGTGACGCTCAAAACCATAGAGGACTTGTTTGCGAATTGAGGCAAGCCCTTATATCCTATATATCCTGAGAACGGCCTCGGTCACGCAAGTGGCTGGGGCTTTTTGTTTTTCCCTGAGCCATACGCGGGGCAGGCCGCTATGAATGCCTATATTGCAGTCCTGTAGATTGCTTCGCGGCCCTGGGTATGAAAGTGCCTGGGGCTTTTTGTTGATGGCATAACGTCGTATATTTCGTTATGGCTAAAGAGCAGCACGTCAACAGCTTTGGGGAGGGGTTAAACACCGATACGCCACCGGAAGCGCAGAAGCAAACCACCTATGTGGATGCGATGAACCTGCGCACCACGTCGGTGCAAGGGGAGAATGGCAAGCTGCAAAACGTCGAGTCGCACACGCTGTTTTGGGCGATTCCCGAAGAGGTGCCCCCGCTGGATCAGTGGGAGGTTTGCATTGAGCCCACAGGCTCCAACCCAGTTGCAACGGTTACCGTTTCGCTGACGACTGCAGACCTCAACGACCCTACCCAGACAGACCAGAAAACCTTTAGCGGCGATAACCTTGTCGGGCAGATTGCGGACTACTACAACGAAAAGGAGTACACCTTTACCATTGACGGGGAATCGTACACGTACCGCCTGCGGGTGCGGCCCATGGGGGGCGACTGCATCTCGTTTCAGGTTTCGGCCCCCACAGGGGGATTGTTCGGAAGCGTGTTCCGCCAAGGGGTGTCGATGTCTGTATTGGTGGGCGACGATAGCGCTGTAAACTATACCACAGACAACACATCTATTCCGAAGACAACAGACCTTGTCGTTGTGGGCATGGCCAGCCAGGGGGATACCCTTATCGTTGTCACGAACGGGCTGCAGGACGGCGACGACACCAAGAAGCGGGTGGGCTCGATATGGAAGATTGACACGACGCCCGGCAGCGCAGACTATCCCTACCCCGATGGGGGCACCAGCGCAGATTACTACAACCAACTGCGGTACCACGGGTTCCTGGGGCTGGACAATGACCACCCCATCATTGATGCGCACTACATAGAGGTGAACGAGTGCCGGCACCTGTTTACCTGGACAGATAACTACAACGAACCCACTACAGTAGAAATCTCCAAAACGGGGCTTAACCTGACGGCTCCCGATGCGCTGCGCGACCGGGGCCTTGTCCGCAACTGTCCGTTCGTAGAGTTTGATGGGTACACCACCGGCGAACTGCGTGTGGGCCTATGGCAGTATGCCGTGCAGCTTTACACGGAAGGGGGCAACACGACTAACTATGGGCCGGAGTGCTACCCCATTATGATGCGGTTCAGCAATGACGAGCCCTACCGGCGCACGGATGGCAAAGAACTGGGCAATCCTGGTCGCCTCGGCGCCCGCCTGAAAATCAAAAACCTGGACGGGCAGTATGATGGGTTTCGCGTGGCGGCGCTCTACACCTCCCAGGAGGAGGGGACCGTGCAGGATGCAGAGATTATCGCTGAGCGAGCCTTTTCCAGCACCGAGGAGGAGGTGCTGCATATCGAGGAGGGAAGCGTGTATGGCACCATTGACCCTTCTGAGGTTACGCAGCAGCAGCCCTACATCACGAAGGCGAAGCGGATGGACATCATCAACCAGGTGAAAATCCTTGCCAACATCTGCGAGAAGGCGAACATTGAGATTGAAGTCAACAGCGATGTAGCGGGGCAAAACGTGCATGACTTGCCCTCTAATCTGGTCAACCTCAGTGACCTGGACCTGGATTTGCAGATGCCGATAAACCCCGAGGAGAACCTGGTGGGCAACGAGCGCACGACCGGGCCAATCCCTGGGCTGGGCATAGACGCGAACGATGACTTCACGGACTACAAGAGCGGCACGGCGAAATTCTACCGTGAGACATTTCCGCACGGCGAGCGTGCGCGGATTGGGATTGAGTTGTTCCTCCCGAACCTATCTCGGGCTGCCGTTATCTGGCTGGATGACGTAGACCTGCCCAGCCAATCGACCTATGCCCAGGCAGAGCCTGGCGCACCCTTTCCTGGCAACCGAGAGCCTATTATTGAGGCTTCGGCAACGGCGGAATCCACTTCAGAATTTCTGGGTGACAGGGAGTACACGAAGTGGAATATGGAGGCTAACCTCAAACCCCTTTCACTGTACCTGCCGAATATCGACTTGGGGCCTATCGTAGATGAAATCGTGGGCTTTCGCATCATGCGGGCCGAATATGATGCGGAGTTAATCGCACAGGGGTTTATCCTGCATGGTATTTCTGACCGCGTAACCAAGTACCAGGAAGATGCCAGTTACTGGCAAGGGTTTGAGGCAGCAAGTGGGGTGGATTTGCCCTCTCCCGCAGAGAAAGGAGGGCAAGAGGCTTGGAATAATGATTCGGTTTGGGATAATGGCGACACGAAGGGTATGTTTGTTTCGGTTGAGCCATGTTCACATACAGAAGATGGCTTACTATTTAACTTCCCCCCCGGTAAAACACAGGCAAACGGGCAGCAGGATACACAGGCCAACCTGAACGGTGATAGCAGGGAAGTGTTTATTAGGGACGGGAAAACTCCTTGGCTTAGGAATAACCCCGATTTTATTTTTAGGCCAGAGTACCGCGAGAATGTTTTTTTCTATTCGCCCGATCTTGACTTTGCCGACAAAGCAGAAGACTTAAAGGGTGCTACCGTTGAATTTATTGGAGAGCTATGTGAGCCGGAATGGAATGGGCGGTTTATGCGCTATGCCGAGAACGACCCCGTACCCGGTATTTTTGAGTGCGATGGCGTTGCACCATCGCAACCTCCAGCATATCCTGCACCCGCATGGTTTAATGCCGCCATAGATAGCCCTCAGGCTGAAATTGGTGTAACGCTAATGGAAAACACCTTTCCCACAAGGCGTAACTTATTCAAAATATGGGAGGTAAATGAAGATGGATTTGCATCAAGCCAGCGAACCGTTGGTGCCATTATATATGTGCCGGTTTTCAAGAACCCCAATCCATGGGAGCGATACCGGTTGCGAACTGTAGATGATTACGACTATCTGGAAGACGGGGCATACCGAGAAAAAGCATTTGACTATGGGTGGGAATTTGAGTGGCCTTTATACCATGGGATTGCGCAGTCAACAGGCTCCTATGGACATATTCGGCCCAAAATTGGGGCAGGCAAAAGAAAATGGGGGAGGGGGAGTGAGGAATGGTCGGAGCTTGGGTTGCCGAGTTGGTCTCAAAACGCGGGCTATGCACGCAAAGGGAAGTGTGTGCTACTCAAGCTAGACCGTGAGCACTGGATAAGCACCTTGGGGCTTGACGAGGACTGGAATGGCAATAGCTGGGAGTTAGGAACAAAGAACCGCTATATGCCGCGCCTGTTTCGCACGGATTGGCCGGTCAACCCAGGAGACTGGCCTAGCACCAGCCCTGATATGGAGAACCATGGCGGGCGCCACAATGACGGCATTGACCGCATTGCCAGCAACCTCACCATTGTCAACTTGCGGCGCCGTGTTGTAAGGCCCTATGGGGGTACGAGTAAGGCGGCATTGGCGGCAACCATGTATCGGATTACGTCGCACTTTCAGCCCGTGGATGACCAGCATCCGGGTGGTGTCGGCGGCAACCCCAATGTGTACGATGCCAGAGTGTACGGGGGTGGCGCTTACTTAACCTACTATGAGCGCATCATCCAATACCCGTCTGTATACACCAGTTTAGACGGGGCCAGCGGTGCGCGAGACCCCATACAGTTACCTGGGCCTGGTGAGGCAAATCGGTTGTGGTATGCAAATCCATACTACAGTTATTTCATGGAAGCTGGGGAAGACTTCACCTCCATACTTACAGACAATGCTGGTGAGCAGGCTATAGGTAAGGGTGTTCAGGTAGGGGCATTTTCTTCTGTCTCCCGCTACCAACCCCTCGTTTGCATGGTGGTGCCGCTGCTTAGCTGGAAGAACCCCCTCCTGCGCGAACTGCGCAACGAGGAAGCCGAAACCCAGCTAACCCGAGACCTGGATGTGTTCAATGATATGGACAGCCCCTCGAATGTTGAGGAGTCCATAGACCAGAAAAGCGAGCCCTTCCACCTGTATCCTGCATGGAACAACCAGCCCAGCGCCAAGATTGCCCAGGGGCAGCCGGCCCGCGAGGAGTGTGACCCCTGCTACCCCAACGTGATTCGCTACTCGCTACGCAAAGAGTTTGGGGAATTGAGCGATTCCTGGGTGCGGTTCTTGTCGCTCAACTTTTCTGAAGCCCCCATTGAGCATGGCGCCATCAATGCCATTGGGCAAATCTTCCCCCAGGGGGGTAGCAACTTCAACGTCTGGCAGAACTACGCCATAGGGCAGATACCCTTCCTGGAGGACCAGATTGTGACCACACAGACGCAACAGTCCCTAGAGATAGGGCAAGCATCCGGCATGGGCACCTATCGACTTGTGAAGAACAACGTGGGCCTGCAGCAGGCGTTCCCCTGGCACCTGTATGGCAATGCGGCCTATTGGTACGACAGCGGCAACAAGAGCTTCTTCCGCTATGCCCAGGACGGCATCAAGGATTTGGGCTCGCTGCGAGGAATGAGCGCGTTCTTTAAGGGCAAGCCCTTCAGGCAGTATGACCAAAACGCGGTGTTGGGTTTCGGCGCATTCCTGCCCAATGAACTCGCGCTGGCAGACTCACCAACGTCCAGCCC
>CAYFVX010000246.1:0-6423 GCA_964346425.1 uncultured Chloroflexaceae bacterium
GATAGTGAGGAACCGGTCTACCTGGGAGATGTTGCTCTTTCCTATGAACGGGTCTGTATGCAGGCAGCAGAGTATGGTCATTCGGTTCGGCGGGAACTGGCATATCTTGTTGCGCATGCAATGCTACACTTGCTTGGCTATGACCACGAACGTGGCGACGAGGATACGCGACTGATGCGCACACGTGAAGAACTTGCCATGCAAACGCTGCAATTACCTGCTTGATGCGCCAATAACGTGCGTATTCAACGTGTGCAACTTTGTGATAAAAAGTACATTGATGCTTTGAAAACGGTATTGACCAAAAAATAGATTGGTGCTCAGGCTCCAACGAGGCATGCAAGGAATGTCTGGATATTGCGTTTATATGTGAATAGAAATATCTTGCCAGAAAACAAAATAGCAGTAACCTGCTCTTCTCAAAGATAAAGAAGAGGAACAATCCGATTGAAAATGAAGATACAGAGTAGGGTTCGACCAGACTGGATACAACAAGCGGAAGTAGCCTCAATACTTATGGCACTCTATCGAAGCAAAAGCAAGTTTCCTATACCTACCCATCTTGTTTTGTTGTCGTACTGACTCGGTACTGGCAAAAGTACCTTCCTGGAGAGGAGGTCGTGTGTCCAAACGTAAACAGTCTCTTGCCCCACATACCTCGCACCAGACACAAGAATCGCAACTTCCATGGTTGGGATGGACTGCGATTAGCATTCAGCAAAAAATTATTATTCCCCTCTTTCTCTTAATGTCGCTGTCCCTCCTGGGCAGTACGATTGGTTTTATCGCCAGCACTAATACGACACGCAATCGTATTCTCGATGAACAACTCAAACTGGCTGCCGAGCATGTGACCAGTGCATTTGAACAACAAAAACGCAATGTCTTCAATGGGACTATGGCATTGTCCAGAGATTCCAGATTGCAGAATGGTTTGCAAGGAGATATGTCCGAGGAGCAAGCTATTGATCTCCTGGAAAGTCGTGCCAGTTTGATCCATAGCCGCTACGACCTGGACCAGGTGCTTATCCTTGATACAGACTACAAAACCCTGGTGAACCTCACGAACTACTCAGACCTCAGTCGCATGCATTTCTATACCAATGAACAGATGCAGATGTGCTTCGACCGGGCAGGCATCCAGGTTGTTGCAACACCAGCCGGCAAAATATTGGCTGGTTGTGCGCCAGTATGGGGAATAGTCACTGATACCCAGGAGCCACATCGTGAAGTCATTGCCGCTGTGTATACCGTAGTCGAAATCCCCAGAATGGTTCGTCGTTTCCGCGAAACTCTCGCAATTGAAAGCGAAATTCTGTTTGTAGACGAGGAAACCAATGTCGGCAAGGAACCATCTGCTCCTGGCGACGAACGATATATTGCAGAATCGCAAGCAGGCTATCGGCTCCGTTCCTTAACCCTCAATCCAGAAGGTCCAGAGATTGAGCTCTTGCTGCGGCAGAGCGAGGATGATATTCGGCAAATTGTGCAATCCGGACTCTGGGTGATGCTTTTCAGTAGCGGGGTGACGCTTATGCTGGTGCTTATCCTGGGTATCTGGCTAGCACAGGGGTTTGTTCGCCCCATCCTCAAGCTGGCCCGTGTTGCGCGTGCTGTGGCCGCCGGTGACCTCAATCAACGCGCCAGGCTGACTCATCAGGATGAAATTGGTCAACTTGGTCGCGCACTCGATCAGGCTACTCTCACCATTGCTGATTTGCTTGACCAGCGAGATCGCAAAACCGGGGAACTCAAGGCTATTATGCAGAGCATGGCTGATGGTGTGCTGGCGGTGGATGTCCACGAACGCATTGTCATGCTCAACCGTGTGGCTGCCAGGTTATTGAACTGCGAGCGCGAAATGATGCTCGAGCAACCGCTTGCCAGATTGAGCAACAACAATGACCCGGTGATGGAAACGGCTTTGCAGCATATTGTCAATCAAATCAGGAGTGAATTAGGCGACTCGGAACATCGCTCTATGGAAGAATGTATTTCTATGGGCGAGCGGGTTGTCAAGTTGCAAAGTGCCGTAACGCATGGGAGCAGCGAAGCTATCACTGGTGTTGTTGTGGTATTGCAAGATATTACCAGAGCCGTTGAGTCTGACCGTTCCAAAAGTGCGTTTATCGCCACGGCATCGCACGAATTGCGTACTCCCCTGGCCGGACTCAGAGGGTTTGTAGATCTCTTCCGTTTGAGTGGGTTGGATAATCTCTCGGATAACCAGCGTCTCTTTCTGGAGAGTATCCAGCGACAAACGAGCAACCTGGTTCAACTGGTGAATGATTTGCTGGAAGTCGCTCGCTTTGACCAGGGTGCCATCCGTGCAGAACGACGGTGGGTATCGCTTGAAGAGACGATTGAGGAGGTCATCGAAAATCTGCAGCCACAGATTGACGAAAAACAGATACATCTGCACATAAAACTTGAACCGACACTGCCCCTTATCTGGATTGATAGCCTGCACCTGCGACGCATCCTGCTGAATCTCATCTCAAACGCCATCAAGTATGTTCATCGTGGGGGGGAAGTGCGTGTGTGGAGTTATGAACTGAATAACCCGACGCAACTGCCGGGCAATCCGGTTGACCAGGTATGGCGCATGAAAGAAAAACGGTCGGTCGTGGTCGAAATTGAAGACAACGGTGTGGGTATACCGGAATCCGACCAGGATCGCGTTTTTCAACGTTTCTTCCGTTCGGAAAATGTGCTCAGTGTCGAGGCTGGGGGAACTGGCCTGGGTCTGGCAATTACTCGATCACTGGTACAACTACACCATGGACAGATAGGCTTCTGGAGCGTCGAGCAAGAAGGAAGTTGTTTCTGGGTACGTTTGCCAGCACCAACCATAGAACCATTGGAAGAAGAACACACAATTGAACAGGTGGTCATCACATGAGATCAGCAAAAGCATCTGTCCGGAAGATATTTCTGCCCGACTTCGGCGAAGTTTATTTCAACGTCCACACCTTCTTTCTGGTTATCTCCGAACAACTCCAAAATACCTATACGTTTGATTGCAACGGGCGTTTTTTGAGTGCTTTTCTGCATGGAAAAAATTACAAACGCAGTCTTGCCAGCGATGTAATGATGAAACACGATGATCACGCGACTGGCAAACAGCGTGAAATACTTTCCGAGGAAGATACCATTGCCCTTATCGAGAAGGTCCTGTCTCGCGTTGCCCGTATCCACCAGAATCTGCCCGAACGGGAATTTGAAAAGATCAGGGTCTGGCTGGACCGCATCCTGGAATGGGATAGTACCCGGTTGCTGGCAGAGCGCGAACAGTTCAATGCGATTTATCCTTTCCCGGTGGGTATTTTGCCTCCCGACCAATATCTCTCGGTTGTGTTGCAGGCAACCGAAGGCTGTACATGGAATCGCTGCACGTTCTGCACGCTGTACCATGACCGTCCGTTCCGCATCAAACCGCCGGAGGAGTTTCGCGAACATGCCGAACAAGTACGCGATTTCCTGGGACGAGCTATCGGGCTACGCAAATCGGTTTTTCTGGCTGACGCCAACGCCCTGGTTATTCCCCAGGAGCGGCTCATGGAACTCTTGCGCATAACGCACGACGTATTCTCTTTTGATGAGGGACGTCCTGAAGATTTTTACCAGCTTGATGGTATCTACTCGTTTCTCGATATTTTTGGTGCCGAGCATAAAACGCTTGAGGAATACCGTGAACTGCGTGAAGCCAGAGTGAAACGTGTTTATATTGGTCTCGAAACTGGCGATAGCGAATTGTTTCAAATGCTCAACAAACCAGGCTCACCAGCCGAGTGCATCGAAAGTGTGCGCACGATCAAAGAGGCAGGTATTCAGGTTGGTGTTATTTTGCTGGCTGGTGCCGGCGGGGAAAGGTTTTCCGCAAATCATATTGCCCATTCTGTTGAGGTGATAGAACAGATGGAACTGGACCGGGGAGACATTGTCTATGTCTCCCCACTGATTATCTCGGAAAAAAATACCTACGCGCAGCATATGCAAGAGTTGGGCGTTCGTGAACTTGAAAGTAGCGAGACAATGGAACAGGTTCGCCATTTCAAAGCGAACCTGAAATCGGCGAATGGTCCACGGGTAACGCTCTACCACATCAACGAATTTTTGTATTAGGACATCGCTATGCGGGAAACCTTTGATAAGGTTACTGGCTCGTCATTTCTTCCAGTACATCAAACACAACGCGGTGAACAACCGCCCGAAACACGCCCCAATCACGCCATTTTCCCTCTATCTTTTCGTCGTAAGAATCGGTCACATGTTCCAACGTCTCCGCCATAGCTGGCAACTCATGCGGAAAAATCATGCGGAAATCTGCTATCTGTTCATGCTCATCCTGAACAGCAAGGGTTCCTCCCTGTTCATCGAGCAAAAATGCAAACGTGTAAAAGACCAGCGATTCCGCTCCCGAAGGTTGCTCAAGCCGATATTCAATCACGGCCAGAAAACGGCGGATTGTTACATCCAGGCTGGTCTCTTCCCACGTCTCCCGCAACAATGCTTCCTCTATCGGCTCATCATGCGCAATACCGCCGGTGAGGAGCCGATACCCTCTGGAAGGATAAAAAACTTTGCGAGCGGTAATCAAACGACCATCCATTCGCCGCACGACCATACATACTTCCCCGATGCGGTCAGTTTTGGTCAGAGGGTCAAAAGGAGGGCAATGCAATGGCACTGTGACACGGCGCAGTAGCCCATAGCGTTCGGACAGGGATGCGATTTCCTTTTCCCGTTCAGGAGATAGGGTCATGGGTACTCCTATTTCTAATGGTTTGAACTTTCTTATATGTCGTATATTTACACATTTGTCTATCCTTAGTATAATACCATATCGTAAATAGAGCGGTTTTGGAACTGCGCCTCGCTACAGGTAGCTTCAGCAGCAAACAGATTGAGGAGGAATGTATGAAAAAAGTACGTGACGCAATGCAAGTAGCATTGGCTATGGTACTGGCAGCAGTGTTGGCAGTCGGACTGGCCGGGACGGTCAAGGGGCAGATTGTCCATCCTGGTGATATTGATCTCCCTGCTGTCACCGTTGTTCAGCGGCCTACCCCCAACACAACGGTGAGTCGGGGCAGTCTTGTTACCTACGATGTCGAAGTCCGTACCAATCGCTCAAACGGTGTCGGTAATGTCTTTGTTCAATTACATTACAATCCTGGTGTTGCCCAACTGATGGGGGCTGAATTTATCCAGCTTGAACTCAATACCTTAAAGGAGTCGAAAGCTGGGGATGCCTGGGTCAGCCAGCGTAATGATGGGATTGGCTCCTTGACGTTTCAGACCGGTCGGGTAAGCAACGATAAAGCGATTATTGGTAAAATTTCTTTTTATGTCAAAATGGATGCTCCTGATGGGGCATCGGTTATGGAGCGGTTGAGCTTTGAATGGGTAGATGAACATGGAAACCGCGAACTAGGGCTTGGCAATCAGCCAATCCTCACCGTTGGCAATACTGATGTTCACCAGGAACATTATCCCATTACGGTTGAGCCGATGACTGCACCGACAGGCAGCAAGCGGGTCTTTATGACTGAGCCTATTTATGCGCCGGGTGAGCCAGTCGCTATCTGGTATAACCATCCGAATGGCGTTATTATTGATGTTGGGGCCATGGCCGCAGATTACAATGGGCGCGTGCGGTTTGAGCTGGATTCCTGGAATATGGGTAATGGTACGTATTCTATGGTTACCCAGGGCAACTGGACACATTTTACTTCCGTCTCCGTCTTCCACGTGGGGCAACCACCTGCTGCTGCCCAGCCCGAACCCCAGCCACCGCAGGGAGCAGATGCGGCTGGCAAGCCCGGCTGTATGGAATGCCATGCGGTGCATAATGTGATGGCTCCGCATTCCCCCAGGCCGAACTGCACCGAATGCCACGGCGAGAGCAAGCCACCACTTGAAAAAGGCTGTGTCGAGTGTCATTCTTCCCCTGCGCATCAGGCGGTTGTGATGATGCCGCATCCACCACAGCCAAACCGGTCTACTGACCAGCCATGCATTAAATGTCACGGCGAACACTAATTCTCATACTCCGTCTTGTTCCCTTCGCTTGGCTCCCTCTTCTCGCAGAGAAGGGGGAGTTTTTTTGGTGCCATAGGTGCTGTTCATGCTGCATGTGGGTAACTGTTCAGAAGTGGGAGAAGAGCCTCACGCAAAGGCGCAAAGACGCAAAGAGCCGGGCAGGGCTGGAACTACGAATACCCCGAATACCACAAATAGCTTTACACTGCTGCGTCACTTCTTTTTCCTGCAAATGTGAACAGTTACGCATGTCACTACCTTTGCAGATTTCCGCACTTCAACCGCCAAGAACGCCAAGAACGCCAAGAGGTGCCATGTTTTCAAGGTGAGTTCTTGCTGTTTCTCATCATCTTCAGGTTGACAGAACAAGAAAAAGCG
>CAYFVX010000247.1:0-6418 GCA_964346425.1 uncultured Chloroflexaceae bacterium
AAAAAACCAAAACAAAAAGGGGTTTGGGGCTGCGCCCCAATGGGAAATAAGCGTTTAGCTTAATGCGTATGGGCATTGCCCCTCGCGCTCCCCACGTAACGTAAGACTTTGCGAAAGCCATGCATAAGGGTTGAGCACGAATCTCCGCCATCCCACTTTGTAACCCCTATGTCATAGCCCGAATTTGTGTTTCTTTGTATCTGTGGTACCATTATGTCTGCCGTACAAGCAAAACACACGTAGTCGGTCGAGTTATAGGAACAAGTTGCTTTCTATGGACAAAAAACCATTTCAACCAGTCATCCCTGCCGCAGGGCACGAATTGCATATCGGAAGCCAGGTCGTTCGGGTTATCCGCGAACTGGGACGCAGCACCATCACAGTCTTGCTGGAAGTTGAACGGGTGGAAAATGGCGTTCATCAGATTGTCAAATGCGCCATTCCCGCTGAAGATATGGCCTGGTATCAGGAACGCGAGCAGATGCTCAAGCAAGAAGCCGACATTATGCGGTTGCTCAACCGCCTGGAGCAGGTGCCGCCGGAGGGCTATCGTCACATCCCGTTTATTGAAGCCGTGGATACGGCCCAATTTACTGCAGAAGAGCACTCCCACGAACTGACGGTGCTGCTGATGGAACTGACCCGCGGTGAAAACATCGCCAACCTGCTCCAAAAAAGTGCCGACGGCCTGGGCGAAGCAATCAGTCTGCAAATTGGTTGCCAGATTGCGGATATTATTGCTCTTGCCCATCTGGGCAACTTCCAATGCGTCGCCATGCCGCCCGAATACCTCTTCTGGGATTCTGCCCACCTGATGATTGGCGATTGGCAGCAGGCCAGCGACATGAGCGACCACAGTGAGCAAGAAAAAACCGTCAGCAAACAGGCTGACACCCGCCTGCTCTGCCAGCTTCTGTACTGGCTGGTGGTGGGGCAGCCGCTGCCGGCCAGTGGTATGCCAGAACCCGCGCTGCTTGAGCATGCGCTTAGCACACCCCTGCGACGACTGCTTGAACGTGGCTTGCAAACTCCCGCCAGCTTTGGTGCCAGCCCCATCAACGCGTGCCAGAGCGAACTGGAACGGCTGCTGCACTTCTGGCAGATTGAAGAACCTTATGCGCAGATGGAGCATGCTATTCAAGAAACAAAGCAAGAAATAGACTTTCTTGCCAGCAGCACCTCGCCCCGCTCCGCCAGCGCAAAACGCGAGCTTCTGCAAAAAATAGACCATCTGTATGAGCAACTGGCAATTGGCAAACAGCGCGAACCGCAACACCCCTGGCAACAACTCGAACAATCGCTGGACAGTCTGTGGTCCGGTCAATTGACCATCATCGTCAACGAAATAGACGCCGGTCACTTCGATACCGCCATTGATCTGGTGGAAAACTTGCATGCCTACCCGCAAACCATCCACCGTCCGTTGCTCTGGCGGCGGCGTGTGGCGCAGGCGTGCCAGGCCGACCCGCGCCTGGCAAAAGAACGCCAGCGGGCAGTGCAGGCGATTGCTGCCTGGGATAGCGGCCAGCATAGTTTCAACATCTGGCTGAATATAGACCAGAAGCAACTCGACAAACTGAGCAAACCAGCCAGAGAAATTATCCAGCTTCTGCAGGCAGAACTTGCGATAGCTGCCCTGGTTGACCAGTTTCATACCACCAGCAATGATAATCTGGAAGAGTTGCTGACAATCATTGGCAAACTGAACAAACCGCTGCCTGAAGCCACCGACCCCCAATTGCTGGAAGTTCGCCAGCAGGTTATCGGCGAACAGCCGCGGCTGGAAGAGGCGCAAAAACGTCTTCGCAAAGCAGAACAAACGCAACAGGCTATCGCCAATCTGGAGCAACAGGTGCGCAAACATGATGCCAATATCAGTGCAGCCACCTTTGAGCAGGTGCTGGCAGAATGTAGCCGTGTGGAAGACCGTCGTACAGTCTATGCCCTGCGAGCTACCTGGCAGCAGGGTCATATCATTGAGCAACTGCTGGCAGATGGCGATATTGTGGAAGCCATCCGCGCCTATGCCAGCGCAAGCACTATGCCAGAAATGTTGCAATCGCGCCTGCAACGCCAGATAGCGCGGAAAGTCTTGCATATGGCCGGCCAGGAACCAGAACGCGAGGATACCTTCTGGCAGGCATTTGACCGGTTGATGCAAACCCCCATCCAGACTCCCTCCGACCTGGACGACACTCTGACCTATGGTGGCTACCTGCTGCCGGTGCTCGACCTGTCGCGCCGCAAAGAGTACGAGGAATTGAGCGAGAAGAAACATCAGATTCTCCATAATCTAGGAACCCTCGGCGCAGCAGATTCTACGCTGGACACGCGCATCAAAGCCTTTCACAACCTGCGTTCGCTCGGTGTGCAGTTTCTGGATGACAAACTGCTGGCGGATACCTACGGCGGGCATGTGCATGCGCAACAACGAAGCCAGCTTGAACAACTGGAATCGGTCGCGCAACAGATGCAATCCAGCATCCAATCGTTGCGCAAATATGAAACTATGGCGGCCGAGCTGCAACAGGACATCCAATCGTTGCGCACGCAATTTCAACCGCTCTCTGCGCACGCACTCGAACGGGAGGTTGCTGAAATAGAGCAACTGATGCCTTCTAAAGAAGCGCAGCACCGCCACCACGATATCTGGGAAAATACCACCAGCCTGGCCCGCACGTTCCAGACCATCGGGTTGCAGCGCGACTATTTCAATGCGCTCAGCATTATGGAAGTGTTCAAACAACGTTGCCCGGACAATATGCAGGATGTGGTGCTGGAGATGAACCCACAAGAGCTGACGTCGCTGCTCGAACTGGCGCAGGAAATTCATACGTTGCACAAACGGCTCGCCTATGCGCAATACACGCAGGCCATCGGTGAATTCATCGCCGAGCAATGCAGCCGGTTGGATGATCAGATAGACCGCTTGCTGGCATTCAACCCCAAAAAAGAAGACAACGATTCGCTGGCAATGCGACTGGTGGCTGCCCGCCGCATTCTCTCCATCTACGATGCGCTCAATGGTGGCGTGCAGGACCACTACTACTGGGAGCAGCAGGATTTTCAGGATGAGGTTATCGCCCGCTATCTGCGCCATCGTAGCCTGCCCACGCGCCGCGCCATGTTGCGGCAACTCGCGCCACAGAAGGAAGTTTCCGATGTTGCGATGGCATTGACGCAACCGCTGCCCGCGCAACGCTGGCCGCTACGGGCGTATGCTGTCACGGTGGTGCTAGTGCTCGTGATCCTCGGCTTGCTTGTTGCAATGGTGAGCGGTTTGCCAGGCGGGGGAGTGGCAGGCCAGCCAGCCAGCGGACAATCCGCCACTACGCCGCCAGCCAGCCAGCAGACCGCCACAACCTCCCCCGGCAGTAGTCAATCGGCATCGCTCGGCGCAACATCTGCAACGGCCAACGCCACCGCGGAACGTGCAACTGTGCAGGCAGACACGTTGCCCACCGCGGCAGATGCGTCCATCAGTCAGCCAGTTACCAGCGAAGCAGAAGCTCCAACCCCCTCACCTATCCCCGAACTGCTGCTGAGTGCCAGCACGGGCACCGTCGAGCTGTATCAGGGCGAATCTGCCCAGGTTATGCTCACTGTGCAGGATGAACACAACAGCATGAGCGCAGTTACGCTGGACTGGGAGAATGTCCCGGCCGGTGTTACCGTCAACGGCAAGCGCAATGTGCAGCTTGCGCCCAACGGTACGGTGGTAGATATAGACATCGCCATCAACAACAACGCCCCCCCCGTGGCGCAAACTATCCGTTTCAGCACCGCCACCACTGGCACACTGAATCCTGCCGAGGCGGAAGTCTATCTGATTGTGCATGCCTACCCGCCGGTGATGCAGACTGCGCTGCAGGTTGAAGATGTGTTGCAGGAGACGCTGGCGATTTCCGTGACACAGAACGTGATGTTGCGTAGTCAGCCGGTGCAGTCGCCCACTACACAGATCCAGGTATTACCACCGGGTACTGAACTGATTATCAAAGATCTGCAATCACAGAACGGCTACCTCAACGTCACTGCCGAAATAGATGGTGAAACTATCGAAGGGTGGATCTCCACCCAGGATGATTTTACCAACTATGATCCAGCCGCGATTGAGCTTGAGGAATATCCGCTGCGCCTTATCCTGGGTAGCGCACGCAACCCTGGCAATCAGGCTGCCTTCTACACCACCGACGCCCGCGCTGCCAACGATATGCTTATGGTGGAAGCGCAGGAGGCGGATCTGCTGACGATCATGCCTGAATTTGAGCCGCAGGAAGAAGGCGAAGACCACCTCTGGCTGAAGGTGCGCTTGCTGGACGAGGATGAGCCGCTGGAGGGATGGGTGCTGGTGGATGATACTAACTATCAGGAGGTCATCACTACGCTGGCCGCCGAGCTTGGGGGACAGTGAATGAAGAATGCAGAATGGAAAATGCAGAATATTGGACAGATTCCTTCCCAATGAAGCAGGAATTTCAGAACTGGACAAAGCGTACTTTCGAGTACATTGAACACAAAGAAAGTAGCAGCAGGAACTTATGGCTTCGACAAACGCGGAGAAAATGCGGGAACTGTATGATGCATTGTGCAAGGCTTTCCCCACTGCCGATGATCTGGAGATGATGGTTTCGTTCGGGTTGCAAGAGAACCTGCATGCTATTGCGGGTGGCACGAACGATAAGATTACCAATCTGGTCTTCAAACTTATCCAGTGGGCCGAAGCACGCGGCAGACTGGATGAATTGATAGCGGCCGCCTGGGCAGAAAATTCTACCAACCCGCATCTGCAATCGTTTTATCACAAGTATGCCCTCGCAGGGCAGGAGTCTGGGGGGAGTGTGGCCGCACCTGCCCCTGTATCACCAACTCCTGCTCATCCAGCACCATCCCCAGGCTCGCAGATAGACCAGACCAGCCTGCGCCAGAGAATGATGCAACATTTCAACGAAAGCGAATTGAAAACCCTGTGCGTGGATATGGGGATTGATTATGAAATTCTGCCAGAACCGGCGGGCAAGGAAGATAAGATACGTGAATTGATAGACTATTGCCAACGGCATGGCAAGTATGATGTGCTGGTCAGTATGTGCCGCAAGCGACGATCGCATGTTTCCTGGGAGTGAACGTGCTATAATACGCCAATGAAATCTACAACCTTTTCATCGCCAGCCGCGTATGTGCGTGATCGCTTTACCTGGCTGGCGTATATCTTGTTTAGCTTCTTTTCGTACATGGTGATTGCCATTGGTCCCCTGATGCCCTTTTTGCGCCGCGAATTGGAACTCTCGTATACGATGGGCGGGTTGCACCTGAGTTTGCTGGCGTTGGGTGGCATCCCCCCCGGCATTGTTGGCGATAGGCTTATCCAGCGGTTTGGTCGTCGGCGAATGCTCTGGGCTGGGAGCGCGGGTCTGGCAGGCGGTGGGATATTGCTCACGCTGAGCAACCACGTCCTTCTGTCGCTGACCAGTGTGTTGATTATGGGTGCGATGGGGGCGTTTATTCCGATTGTCGTGCAGGCTGCCCTTTCCGACCACCATCAGGAGCAGCGGGTTGTTGCGCTCAGTGAGGCGCAGATTGTGGTGATGATTACGGCCGGTGCGGTGCCCCTGATGATTGGTTTGGGCGAATATATTGGCACGGGCTGGCGCGGTGCGCTACTGTTGGCAGTGGGGGTCTGGCTGCTGGTGGTGTTCACCGGGCGCACCATTCCGATACCCGAAAGTTTGTCCACCACCACGGCAGATACCACCACAAAACGACCGTTGCCAGCCGCGTTCTGGGGGTACTGGTTTATCCTTTTTCTGGGGGTTTCCATCGAGTGGTGTGTTTCGCTCTGGGGAGCCAGTTTCTTTATCGCGTTTGTGGGTATTGCGCCAGCTACCGCCTCAACCCTTATGAGCCTCTTTTTCCTGGGGATGATCATTGGTCGCATTGCCAGCCGCCAGTTGGTGCGCACATATGCCATCAACAATTTGCTCCTGGTTGCTCAGGCAACCGCGCTGGTGGGTTTTTTGCTCTTCTGGCTTTCGCCGCTGGCTTTTTTGAATGTGGCGGGCCTGTTTATCGTGGGGTTGGGGGTGGCCGGGCTGTTTCCGCTGGCTGTTTCCGCTGGCATGAGCCTGGTGCCCGACCAGGCAACGATTGCCAGTGCGCGGGTGGCGGTCTCCGCAAGTCTGGCAATGCTGGTGATGCCGTTCTTCCTCGGCTGGTTTGCCGATCTGGTGGGGTTATACGTTGCCTATGTGATGGTCATTTTTTTGATTGGCATTATTGCAGCATTGACGCTGGTGTTGAAAGCGTTGAAGCGTTGAAGCGGCGGGAGCGGCGGGGGGGGCGGGGGGGCGCCCCCCCCCGCCCGGCCCCCCCCCGCCCCCCCGGCCCCCCCCCCCCCCCCCCCCTTTTTCTTTTTTCG
>CAYFVX010000248.1:0-6400 GCA_964346425.1 uncultured Chloroflexaceae bacterium
AGTATCCTCAACGCAGTTGACCCCCAGGGGAGCGTGAGGGGACACAAGTCCCCTCGCAACCCCACGGTAAAATCTCGTCCACGATGTTTCGTGGTGCTACCCATGGGAGGACAGGAGATGGGGTTTCCCAACAGAGTCCTACTTGTACCATTGCCTGTCATAGAGTACAATAGGGCGCATGAGTATACCAATTGATGCCGTGCGCGGAATACGTGATATTTTACCTGATGAACAGCGGGCTATGCAGCGTGTGCAGGGGTTGTTGCAGGCGGTTTTGCGTGGCTATGGCTATCTGCCGATAGACTTGCCTGTGCTTGAACACCGCGACCTGTACCTGCGGAAAATGGGCGAAGAACTGGTGGGCAAGGTGTATGAATTCACCTCCGGCGGGCGCAATCTGGCTCTGCGCCCCGAATGGACTGCCTCGGTTTTGCGCTCCTATGTTGCGCATATGCAAGAACATCCCCTCCCCATTCGCCTGAGCTACAGTGGCCCTGTTTTTCGCTATCAACGCCCTCAGCGTTTGACCCAGCGTCAGTTTGTGCAGACCGGTGTCGAATTGATAGGCGGTCTCCCACCGCGGGGCGATGCTGAGGTACTGGCTCTGGCCTGTGAAGGGTTGGATGCGGTGGGTATCCAGAACTACGAGATACGGCTGGCCCATATCGGCGTGGTGCGCGAGGTTCTGCTGCAAATGGGGCTTGCGGAACGAACCCAATTGTTACTCCTGTGGAGCCTGGAAAAGATGCAAGCGCAGGGGGTTGACGCAGTACGGAGCTATCTCGATGAGTTAATTGGGGAGCCTCCCATTGATCCATCCATTCTGGAAGGGTTGGACGATCAGCAAGTTATCCGGCTTATGACGGGCATGCTGCAGCATATCGGCGTCAACCTTTCGCTGGGCACTCGCCCGCCGGAAGATATCGTTGAACGGTTGGTGCGCAAACTGCGGCGCGATGATTCACCATCGCGCATTGAACGATCTCTGGATGTGCTCTGGCGGCTGAGCCAGATACAGGGAGAAGCAACCACCGCTTTGGAAGCAGCCAGTACGTTGCTGGCCCAGGAAGATTTGCACGCGCCAGCCCTGCTCGAATTGCGCTCCATTATCCATTTGCTTGAGACGCATGGATTGCCGTCAGAACGGTTCATTATCAATTTTGGGATGGGGCGGGGCTTGCATTACTACACCGGCTTTATCTTTGAAATGTACGATACGTCCAATATGCAACTCTGCGGTGGTGGGCGTTACGATGACCTGGTGCTGGCCCTGGGCGGAAACCGATCTGTACCGGCGGTGGGCTTTGCCTATGGAATGGAGCGAGTGCTCGCCGCGAGCAATCTGCTAGAGGAGCAGGTGACGGAGCCGCGGGTCCTGGTGCTGGCTGTTTCCGAAGATGATTATGCGTATGCGCTGGATGTTGCGCAGCAACTCCGTGGACTTGGCTATATTGCAACGGTGGATGTGCGTGGGCGCAATGTAAGCAGTAATTTAAGCTATGCTTCCCGTACCGGGCTACCCGCAGTTGTCATTGTGGGTGCAGATGAGCGGGCGCGGCAGGAAGTGGTATGGCGCGATCTGGCAACTCACAGCGAGCAGCGTATCCAACGTCAGGCTATTGTTCCCGCCGTCCAGGTGTTTGACGGGTGAATGGTGGGTGAAGGTTATGAATTGGGGTTATTATACTGATTTACGTCCTGATGAGCTTGCCGCCATCCGAGAGGAAACATCGGTGGCGTATTTGCCCTGGGGAGCACTGGAATGGCATGGTCCCCACCTGCCAGCCGGGGTTGATGGGTTTGTGGCGCAAGAAGTGGCCGAACAGGTTGTGCGGCGCACCGGCGGCGTCCTTTTGCCAACGGTCTGGTGGTCTGCGACCCCGTTGCCACATCCCGAGTCGCTGACTATCCATATTGGTACGATCCATGACCTGTGGAACGATATTTTTGCTGCACTGGCTCGCACGGAGTGGCGGGTGGTGGTGGTTATCAGCGGACATTACGCGCAGGGGCATGAACTGGTCCTGATGAATGCTGCTGAACACGCGATTGAACATCATAACCTGCTGGTGCTTGCATTGACCCCGATGGCCCTGATAGATGAGGCAATTCTTGACCATGCAGGGTTGTGGCAGTCTTCTTTGATGATGGCGTTGCGCAATGATCTGGTCAATCTCGAAGCATTGGGCAAAGACCGATTGATCCCCGCGCAGAGTGGAGTGATAGGCCAGGATCCCCGCGGCACAGCCTCTGCTTCCATTGGAAAACATGCGATAAATCTGGCGGTTGATTTGATTACCCGCTCTGTGCAACGGTTGCTGGTGGAAGATACGCCGGCGACGCTGTATGCGCTATACGAGAATCGTCGTATTCATCTGCGGGCATTTGTTGAGCAATATGACCAGGGTTCACTGGAAGAAGCAACGCGGGCATGGTGGGAAGATGTTTGCCGCCAGCAAGAACAGAAACAGGCCGAGGAAGAACAGAAAAAACAGCAATCGTTGAAAGAACGGCAAGCAGCGAATACAAAAGGGTAAAGAGTCATGCTACGTTTTGCCATACCATCCAAAGGGACCGGTTACGAGGGTGCAACGCGTTTACTCGAAAGTTGTGGCTTGCGCGTATCGCGCCCCAGTCCGCGCAAATATACGGCGACTCTGCGAGGTCTGCCCGATACGGAGGTGTTGCTGCATCGTCCAGAAGATATTATTGATAAGGTAGCCGAAGGCGGGATTGATGTTGGCATTACCGGGCTTGATGTGCTACGCGAGAACCGCGAGGACGATGAGCATATTCTTATGCTCTACGAAGATCTGGGGTTCTGGGGGGTTGAGCTGGTGTTTGCCGCGCCGCAATCCTGGATAGATGTCAATACCTGGCAAGACCTGGCGGACCTTGCCGCGGATTTTCAGAAACAGGGGCGTCCGTTGCGCATCGCGACGAAGTTCCCAAATCTGGTGCGGCGTTTCTGCTACTCGCACGGTATCAATGTGTTTCACCTGATACCCTCGGCCGGGGCAACCGAGGCTGCTCCCAGCCTGGGCTATGCAGATATTATTGCAGATATTACCGAGACGGGCACGGCTCTGCGCGAGAATGATTTGAAAATTGTTGGTGGGACGATCTTGCGCTCGCAGGCGTGTCTGATTGGCAGCAAACGTTCGCTGCAAAAAAATCGCGAGCGGCTCGAACTGGTCCGCCATATCCTGGAACTGCTTGATGCTCGCCAGCAAGGACGTTCTGCCTATTCGCTGTTTGCAAATATTCAGGGCGCGTCAATGGATGACGTTGGCCGTCTGGTCGCTGACCATCCGCAACTGGCTGGCTTGCAGGGGCCAACTATCTCGCCCGTGTGGAATAAGCACGTGACGGGCGATCCGCAAGCTGCCTGGGAAGGGTGGTTCGGGGTAAATGTCATTGTGCAGCAAAAGGATTTGCTGGAAGCGGTAGACCATCTGCGTCGTATTGGCGCAAGCACCGTAACAGTGACGCCTGTCCACTACACGTTTTATGCGCAGAGTGATGCATATACCCATTTGCTGCAAGTGCTCGATGAATAATAGCGCAGAGAAGGAGACTGTCATATGTTCCGGTTTTTGTGGAGGAAAGTGCCGTTTATCCTGGCAAATATCGGGGTCATGGTTATCTTGCATGGCAACTCAAAGCAGTTCTGGCCCAGGATACCCTATCTGAGTCTGCGGGATGAGAGTATCCCGGAGCATAGCCGTTTGTTGTTCAATACGTTGCTTCTGGTGACGCTCGGTCAGGTGGCTATCAAGCAGATGCCGGTGAAACGTGTGCCGCCGCGAGTGATGACGATGGGCATATTGCCGCTTTCCTTGCCGCTTATGATCGGGCTGGGGCATCGCGGCCTGGGGTTGGAGGGCAAACAGGCGCGGATCTATCATCTTTCGCTGGTGCTCCTGCTCCCTATTGCGGCCGCTGCGCTGGAAGATGGTCTGGTCAAAGTGGTTGAGCAGGTTGATGGAGAGTAGGGGTATGTGTTGCATGCGTCAAAATATTTCCCTTTTGTGGGGAGTGGGATTGTTGCAACTTCATTGCAACAATCCCACTCCCCAGTCCAATCCATGTTGCAAGTTCAATTCCCGATTGTTATTCGCGTAAGGTTTGCTCGATATTGTTGGAAAGCTCCAGCATAGTGGCAAGAGCTGATTGTAATGATTGCTGCAGGGTGGCTACATTTTCTTCATACTGTTCATGCGTGGCACTATAGGAAACGCCATTAGCACATAACTGTTCGTGCTGCAAGCGGGTTATTGCTTTGCGAACGCTGCACCCGATGGCAGACATTACCAGGTCCAATTCCATACTGATGCGATGTGCTTCGCCCATGTCGCCTCTTTGATCCGTCACGGTTGATTGCTCCTTATATCTTCCAATCTGGCCTGACCATGCCGGTGTTGCTGATAGTTGGCTTTGTGGAAGATGTCGCTGTTTTCTTTGTTCCATGTCTTTGCTAGTAGTATAACAGAACGGGGTCACGCAATAACCAGCGGTATTCCAGTTGACTCTCCCCCCTTCACATGCTAAAGTTTATCTGTATGTCATTCTGACTAGTTCTTTCGCCATCGCTTTCGGATATTTCTCATCTCGATGAATGGGTACCCTTGAAAGCGTTATGTAAGGAATGTAATGATGCTTGAAGGTAAAACTATTCTTGTGGCTGACGATGAAGCCTATATCTGTGAGTTGTTTCGCGATTTGCTGGAGCCAGGGGGCGCAGTAGTGCATGTTGTCCATAGTGGTTCTGAGGCATTGCAGGCGATTGAGCAGAATGTGCCTGACCTTGCGTTGCTCGATATACGGATGCCCGCACCGGATGGTCTGGAGGTGCTCAAGCATATTACCGAGGAGGGGTTGGAGTTTCCGGTGATTATTATGACGGCACTGGAATCTTCAACGTCTACCATTCAAGCAATGCAGTTCGGTGCCTATGATTATATTGCCAAGCCATTTGAGCCGGATGAAGCGTTGCGTGTGATGGAACGGGCCCTTGAATATCGCCAGTTGACCCATCGGGTGCGTACTCTGGAGCAACGGTTTGGGCAAAAGGACCCGCGCGATACGCTTATCGGACGCAGTCCGCCGATGCAGCAGGTGTATAAACTGATAGGGCGGGTGGCGAATAGTGACGCCACGGTGCTGGTAACGGGTGAATCTGGCACGGGGAAGGAAGTGGTAGCACGGGTTATTCACCAGAGTTCCCCGCGGCGCGAGTATCCGTTTATTGCCGTCAATTGTGCTGCTTTGCCAGAAACGTTGCTCGAAAGTGAGTTGTTTGGGCATGAGAAGGGAGCCTTCACCGGTGCGATGGCGCGGCGCAAGGGGCGTTTTGAGCAGGCAGCCAAAGGGATTATTTTTCTCGATGAGATAGGCGAGATGAGCCAGTCTACCCAGAAAAAGCTCTTGCGCATTTTGCAGGACCATACGTTTGAACGTGTTGGTGGCAACGTGACGATCCATGCAGATGTCCGTGTGATTGCCGCTACCAACCGTGACCTGGAAGCGGAAGTTGCGGCGGGAAATTTCCGCGAAGATCTGTATTATCGGTTGAATGTTATCCATATCCCGCTGCCGCCGCTGCGTGAACGCCAGGAGGATATACCGTTGCTGGTGCAGCATTTTCTCTCCCGCAAACGGTATTCGGGCGAGCCGGCTCCGCGTATCAGTGAAGAAGCTCTGGAGCAGCTTGTTGCCTATGATTGGCCCGGCAATGTGCGCCAGCTTGAAAATGTGATAGAGCGGGCGGTGGTGTTCTCGCAGGGCAAGGTTATTGGGGTTGAGCATATGCCGCTGCCGGAGGCGGATGAGCAGGAGCAGGATGATTTGCTGGCGGTTGCGTTGAAAAATATGGTGCGGCGTGGTCGCAGCATGGATGCGATTATGGGGGAAGTGCGCATCCGCTTGATTACGCTGGCGTTGCAACAGGAGAGTGGTGACCGCGTAGCGGCCGCACGTTTGCTAGGCATCTCCGAAGATGAGTTGTAACGTAAGGTTTATGTTTTTTCGGCGTAGCCGAAAAAACATAAACCTTACTCCAAAGAGGTATGTGCAGGAACCAGGTTCCCCATGCGCATGAAGCTAAGCAGTGTACCGCTTTGCAAAGCGGGGGATTGGGGGTTGCAAACCTCAACAGGTGTCACCTGCGGTGGGCTTTGCTTGCGCAAGGCAAAACATGCACGCAAGAGCGTGCCAGCCCATTCTGGTGGGGTATTTGCGTTTTTCGACTTCGTCGAAAAACGCAAATACCCCACGCCAAAGGGGAGTGTGAGGGAACCTGGTTCCCTCACGCACCCACAGGTGACACCCATTGGGGGTTGCAAACCCCATGCGCATGAAGCTAAGCGGTTTGCCGCTTTGCAAAGCGGGGGATTGGGGG
>CAYFVX010000249.1:0-6387 GCA_964346425.1 uncultured Chloroflexaceae bacterium
CGAAAAAACAATAAACCCCACCAGAATGGGGAGCGTGAGGGAACCTGGTTCCCTCTCTCACCCGCAAGTGACACCCATTGAGGGCTGCGCCCCAGTGGGAAATATGCGTGAGCTTCATGGGCATGGTCTGGGGAACGCAGTTCCCCAGCCCATGCCCATGTTATGTTTTTTTCATCTTTCCCCATTGATTTGTCCTCCCAAAGAACGGTATAATCGTAAGGATAGAAAGGTTTCGCGTATGAAAAGGAGAACGTAACGTATGAAACAGCTTCGACTACTCCTCGTCTTGATTGCACTGGTCGTGTTTGCAATTCTTATGACGCTACCCTATTATCATATCCAGGCTCAGAATGTAGACATCACGCTTGCACCACAAGAACCAGCCGTTGAAGCCGGCAAAAGAATCAGATTTATTGGGAATGGGTTCTATCGGTATGAACGGGTGGATTCCTGGGCAACAGACCCGACCGGGGCGGTTATTCGCGGAGAATATACCAAAGCCAATGGCAATGGGCGCGTTGAAATAAACTTTGATGTTCCATATGAAGCGATAGATGGAGAATGGAAACTGACGGCACGGGGAGATGAAAGCCGCTTCCCGGTCTGGGCTTCGTTTGAAGTGTATGGTCGTCCCGCCCTCACCGCCGAATATCTGGCGCGGGTGAACCCGACACAGGGACCACCTGGTATGGTCTTTTCCTTTTCTGCCAATGGGTTGGAGCACCACGAAGATGTGAGTTACTGGATAACCGATCCTTCCGGCGAAGTCGTCTTTGCCAACCCACGTGGTGCAGAAGCGAACCGGCATGGACGGGTCGATCTTGAATGGGCGTCGCCCGCAGACGCCAGGCCCGGTCGCTGGGTGATGACCTTGCAGGGCTATGAGAGTGAAGAGGCACGAGCCATTCCTTTTATCATTGAAGGCGAAGTTTTTACGCCAACCCCCGTGCCTGAAACACCGCAGCCCACAGCGAAACCGACGCCGTGGTATACCCCCTTACCGACCTATGAACCACTGCCAACCGCGACACCAACAACCTGTTGTGCTCCCTCCTGTGTCCCCCAACCACCCATACCCTGTGAGCCACAACCCACGGTAACACCCCAACCCACTGCAACGTCTCCTGCCATTGTCGGGACAGCAGTTCCGTATGAAACAGCCCGGCCAACCAGTGAATCGCTGGCACCCCTAATCAGACAATAATTTGGTTGGCATTGGGTATTGTGCCCTTTCTTGTATCCTGGTAAAATTGTAATACCCTGAGGGACCTCTGGTTCTGCGTTACAATGTTATGTCCTCAAACAGAACATGCAGGGAGAGAGCATCCCCCTGTAATGGAGGAAGCACCGCCTCATGGGTATGCAACTCTGTATTTTTCTACGTTGCAACGCATGGGAGTGGACAGAGTTCCCCCAAAAATGAATTTTTTCCTGGTGAGGCTTTGTGGCATATGCTACAAAGCCTCACCAGCAACGCAGGTTTGGAGCTATGCCTGGGTACAAATTTTCTCTACCAGGCACCCCAATTGACCTGACACTGAATGGTTCTGGCTTATGCTACAAGAACTACCATCATTGACAGGAGAACAACCATGAGCCAGCAACTTCGAGTACTCGTACTTGAAGCATCTGAAGAAGACGTGCGCTCGTTACTCCAGGATATCCAAAAAGGCGGATATGAACCAGTATCGCAACGGGTTGAAACAAGTGCAGAAATGGAGCATGCGCTGAATCAGACCTGGGATATTATCATTGCTGACCCTACCATCCCACACTGCAACGCGTTTGATGCACTGAAATGCTTACAAGGAAATGGTCTGGATATTCCCTTTATTCTGGTTGCTGACACGATTGGCGCAGAACTGGTCGCCGATTTGCTCAAAGCCGGTGCGCATGATTACGTGTTGAGGGGCAATAGCGAGCGGCTCATCCCCTCCATTGCCCGTGAACTTGAGGCAGCCAGTGTTCGTCAAGAACAGAAGCGTGCTGCAAAGCAACTGCGCATTAACAAGTCACGATATCGTATCATATCCGAACTTTTTTCTGACTATGCCTATGTGTTTCGAGTTGACCCCGATGGCTCGCTTGTTAATGAATGGATAACGGATGCTTTTTTCACAATAACCGGCTTCACCGTCGAAGAACTGGATGCACAAGGAGGATGGCGCAAACTGGTGCATCCCGACGATATGCCGGTTGCGCTGGAACGGCAGGATAGACTTCTTCAGGGACTACCAGATACCAGTGAATTTCGCATTATTACGCGTGAGGGACATATCCGCTGGGTGCGGGAACATAGTAAATCTTTGCCAGACGAAGAACAGCCGGAGGTTTTCTACATCTACAGTGTTGCCCAGGATATTACCGAACACAAGCAAGCCCAGGAAGCCCTGCTGCATTCAGAAGAACGGTTCTCCAAAATCTTTCACTGCAGTCCTTTGCCAGTAGCGTTGGCAACCATGGCAGAAGGACGTATTCTCGATGTCAACCAGAATTTTCTTGCGCTGGCCGAGTGTCAGCGCGAAGATGTGGTCAATCATACGTTCAATGAACTCGAATTCCTTACCCACTCTGTTGAACAAGAGTACATTGTCCAGCAATTGAACCAGCAACACGCAATTCATGGCATGGAGCTAATCTTTCGCACGCGTCAGGGAAATAATCGTTCCCTGCTTGCGTGGATGGAGTTGATTGAACTCCAGCAAGAAACGTGTATCCTCACTATTCTCCACGATATTACCGAGCGCAAACAGAACGAAGAGGCCCTGCGCAGAGAACGCGATTTTATCAATGCCATTCTCGACACGGAAGGCTCCCTGGTTATCGTGCTCGATCCGCACGGCAATATCGTGCGATTTAATCGCGCCTGTGAACGGTTGTCTGGCTACGAATCGCCAGAGGTCAAAGGGCAACAATTTCTCAACCTGCTGATCCCCCAGGAAGAAAAAGAACGTGCATCTTCTCTCTTCAAACACCTCAAAACGGGCAAATACCACCAAACCTATGAAGGAGATTGGCTCACCAGACAGGGAAACCGTTGTCGTATTGCGTGGTCCAACACGGTGTTGCTGAATGACCAGGGAGAGGTTGAATATCTTATCGGCACTGGTCTGGATATTACGGAGCATAGAAAAGCTGAGGAACGCATCCAGCGACAGATACAGCGTTTATCTGCCCTGCGACGTATTCAGATGGACATCAGTGCGCATCTCGACCAGCACCTCACCATGACATTGCTGCTTGACCATGTGATAACACTGATGAATGTAGATGCAACCACTGTCTTATTATTGCCCCCCCATTCGCAGACACTTGAATATGTTGTAGGAAAAGGATTTCACACGACCGGTATCCAGTGGTCGCGCTTGCGTATGGGCGAAGGGTGCGCGGGACGTGTAGCACTTGAGCGGCGTGCGCTGACTATCGCCGATGTGCAACAGCCTGGGAGTTGCTGTGTGCGCAAACATTTGCTGCGCCGCGAGGGCTTTGTCTCCTACTACGGCATCCCGCTTATCTCAAAGGGGCAGGTTAAAGGTGTCCTGGAACTCTTCCATAGCACCCCTATTTTACTCGACAAAGAGAGCCAGGATTTTCTGGATGCCCTGGCCGGCCATACTGCGATTGTGATAGACAACGCCGAGCTTTTTGAAAACCTGCAGCGTTCCAAAGATGAACTCTCTATCGCATACGATCGCTTGCAACAATCCAAAGATGAACTGACCAGTGCCTACAACGCAACCATTGAAGGATGGGCCCATGCCCTGGAACTACGTGATGCAGAAACCGAAGGGCACTCACGGCGTGTCACCGACATGACGTTGCGGCTGGCACAAGCAATGGGCTTCGATGAATCCCATCTAGTGCATATCTATCGGGGGGCTATCCTTCACGATATTGGCAAAATGGCGATTCCAGATAGCATTTTGCTCAAACCAGGTCCCTTGACCGAACAAGAATGGGAAGTTATGCGTCAGCACCCCGTTTATGCCTATCAGTTGCTCAAACCTATTGGTTTTCTCAAACCAGCACTCAAAATACCCTACTATCATCATGAAAAATGGGATGGCACCGGCTACCCGAATGGCTTGCAAGGAGATGCTATTCCGCTTGAAGCGCGTATTTTTGCGGTCGTGGATGTCTGGGATGCCCTTTCCACTGACCGTCCATACCGCGAAGCATGGCCGCCTGAACGAATATGTGATTATCTTCTTGAGTATGCCGGAACGCACTTTGACCCACAGGTGGTGCAGACATTTCTCACCAAAATACTCGAATGCAACGAATCATCTTCAGGGACAGGTGGTGAATCAAAAGAATGATCAATAATCGTGGAGAAAATTATGAACCGTCCACTCCGTATACTCCTTGTTGATGATTCCGAGGATGACACGTTTGTCATCGTTGATAAACTCAGGCAGAATGGCTATCACCCTTTTTTTGAGCGTGTGGATACGATGGATGCCATGCAGTCTGCCCTGTCCAACTCGTGGGACCTCATTATTGCTGAATATAATCTCCTTGCGTTCAGCGCTGCTGAAGCATTGAATCTTCTCAAAAATGCGCAGATTGATATCCCTTTTCTGGTGGTTACCGATAGTGTTGCCCAAGAAGACATCACAACCATTATGCTGGACGGGGCGAAAGATTGCATCTTGAAAGACAATCTCTCGCGCTTGATTCCGGTAGTCGAGCGGGAATTGAGCGAAGTTGAAGAGCGACGAGAGCGCAAACGGGCAGACCGTGCGCATCAAGAAAGTGAACAACGCTTTTGCAAAATCTTCACAGCAAATCCCCTCCCGATGGTCATTGTCCGCCTGGCAGACTATCGTTTGCTCAATATCAACCAGAGCTTTTTGCGGCTCACCGGGCTTGCGCGTGACGAAGTGCTTGGACGCCCCTGGCACACGCTCGGCTTCTGGCCCTATAATGGTGATTGGAGTACCCTGTTTTTTCTTTTACAAGAACAAATGTCTCTGGATGGGATTGAACTGCGATTGGGAGCACCAGGCAGTACAGACATACTTGAATTGCACGCCTGGATGGAACTGATAGAGCTGGAGGGCGAGACCAGTGTCCTGTGTATTATGAATGACATCACAGAACGACGCCAGGCTGAAGAACGCACCCATCGCCAGTTTCAACGTATGGCTGCCTTACGGCGTATTCATCTCTCCATCAGTGCCAGTCTGGACCTGAGCCATATGCTTGACCGCTTATTGGATACGATTACGATTTTGCTTGGCATTGATGCCGCCGCCGTCCTCCTCTTTTCACCGAGTTCTCAGCAACTTGAATATGCGGCTGGCCGTGGTTTTCTTACTTCCGTGATGAAACAATGTTGTTTGCAGAATGGCGAAGGGTATGCGGGACAGATTGTGCAAAAGCGTCGCGCCATGAGTATCCCGGACATGCGCCAGTTTGAGGATGGAGGGGTTCGTATACAGCTTCGGGAAGCAGAAGGGTTTATTGCATACTACGGCGTGCCGCTGCTTGCCAAAGGGCAGGTTAAAGGTGTCCTGGAATTTTTCCACCGTTCGCTGCTGGTCTTTGACCAGGAATGGGTAAACTTTCTGGAAGCGATTGCGGGGCAGGCAGCCATTGCGATTGATAATGCAGAACTATTTGAGAACCTCCAGCGTTCCAAAGATGATCTGACTCGCTCCTATGATGCAACTATTGAAGGATGGGTTCGTGCGCTTGATTTGCGTGACAAAGAAACCGAAGGTCATAGCATCCGTGTGATGGAAATGACGGTCAAACTGGCGCGAGCGATGGGCATGAGTGAGAATGAACTGGTACATATTCGGCGCGGTGCTTTGCTCCACGATATCGGGAAAATAGGTATCCCGGATAAAATCTTGCATAAACCATCCCCACTGACCACTGAAGAATGGGCTATTATGAAACGGCATCCGCAGTTTTCCTATGATATGCTGGCTCCTATTGATTTCTTGCGTCCTGCCCTGGATATACCCTTTAGCCACCATGAAAAATGGGATGGTAGTGGCTATCCCCAGGGACTGGCAGGCGAAGAAATCCCACTGCCAGCCCGTATTTTTGCGATTGTAGATGTCTGGGACGCCTTGAGCTTTGATCGCCCCTATCGCAAAGCCTGGTCGCAGCAACGGGTCCGCAAACATCTGCGCCAACTCGCCGGCAGCCACTTTGACCCCCGCATAGTCGAGGTATTTCTGCAGGTCATTGACGAAGAAGAAGCCAGACGCGTGATCAGCAAGGTACACAGTGAGCGTGAGCGTGAGCACGTACACCTACACACACGCATTGTCTAATCTGAATGGAACGCAGTTCCACAACACCAGGGTTACTTCCGTTGATGGGGTGTGTGGTGTTTTCGACTTCGTCGAAAACACCACACACCCCACCCCA
>CAYFVX010000250.1:0-3494 GCA_964346425.1 uncultured Chloroflexaceae bacterium
TACATAATTAGCCAGATAGAAGAGTCCAAACTTCATCCCACTGTATTCAGTCATGAAGCCAGCGACAATTTCGGAGTCGGCCTCGGGAATATCAAATGGTGTACGTTCACCTTCGGCCAGAGCCGCGATGAAGAAACTGATGAAAGCCAGGAAGCCAACGGGCGTGAACAGAAACCAGCCCAACCCCAGGTCGGGGATAGTGGCTATGTCGTTGACGCTGACAAACAACCCCGCTTGCAAATTGACAATATCTACAATAGAGAGGGTACCTGTCACGATAGCAATGGCGAGCACGCTGAGCACCGCGGGGATTTCATAGGAAACCATTTGCGCGGCCGCCCGCATTGCGCCCAGCAGCGAAAACTTGTTGTTGCTGCCCCAGCCAGCCATCAGCAAACCAACCGCACTGACCGATGAAATCGCAAAAAAGAAGAGCAGACCGGTATTCAGGTCTACCCCCACCATATCTGGCCCCCAGGGAACAACCGCAACCATCAGCAGCACGGGAATGACAACGACGGCAGGTGCCAGCAGGTGAACCACTTTGTCGGTAGCGGAAGGAATGATGTCCTCTTTGGTAAACATTTTGACCGCATCAGCAATCGGTTGAAAGAGGCCATACGGACCGACACGGTTGGGGCCAAGGCGGTCCTGCATACGGGCAATAAGACGTCGTTCCAGATAGGTAAAAACGAGCATCTGCAATGGTGCAACGACAAACAGGATCATGGCAACAAGGGAATGGCGGATCCAGATGATGCCCCACTCCGGGAGGTTCAATCCCAATGTTGTATTCAATTGCCGAATCAGTTCAAGCATACTCTTTCTCCGGTGCGGACGCGGCTACATCAACCCCCGCTTCTTCAAGTTGCTTTCGCGAATAGAGCGCAGTTTGGCAATGGTTTCTTCTTTCATCTGCGTGTTTTCGGGTACCCCACCCATGATATTGTCAGGCCCAAAGGGAAGATTGCCCGTCTGGGCAGGAACTTCCTGCGTTGCAGCCGATGGTTCAGCCGCTTCAGCCTGTGCAGCCGGTGCGGGAGCTGGTTCGCCCCCCTCAGTTGCCGCTTTTTTGGCAGCGTTTGCGGCACGAATTGCTTCCAGTTTGGCTTTTTTCTCATCCGACATGCTTTTGCCAGTAGCGACTGGTGGGGCGGAAGGTTTTGCTCTGGCGGCCGGTGCTTTATCCGCCGCAGCAGGTGCAACATCTTCTGCTTTTCCGGCTGGCTTACCGCTTTTGAGAAATGCGCGGGCAATGCCAATTTCACCAACGCGACGTTTCTTGCTGTTTTCCAGCTTCTTGTAAGCGTTGCCTTTGACGTTTTCCCAGGTTTCCGGCTTGATAGACTTGTAATAGGAGACCGGTTTCATCAACCCCTCTTTATGCACGGTCAGCGACGGATGGTCCCAGGTCGAGAGTTCAAAGGTGTGGTCCATTTTGATAGAGTCAAACGGACACACCTCTTCGCAGAGACCACAACTCATGCAGGCGTCGTATTCAATGATAAATTCGGTGACGGCTGGTATAGGCTTGCCCGTCTCCGGATGGCGTGCCTGGGCCATATGGATGACCTGGGGTGGGCAGATGCGTTCGCACTGAAAGCAGGAAGTGCAGAGTTCCTGGCCGGTGTCATCATCGTAGAGCAGAATGGGCATATTGCGATAGGCTTCGGGCAGAGCGAGGTATTCTTCGGGATACTGCACGGTGAAAATACCGTCGGTATCGCTCATCTTTTCGAGCTTTTTAGTCCAGGATTTGCTCCAGTGGTTCCAGATAACCACCATACCTTTTACCAGACCCTGGCCGAGGCGGTTTTTGGTAGTGCCACGATCTACTTCGATGACTTTTCCACGCTGAATTTCTATGGTCATGGTTTAACCTTCACCGAGAAGCACATTCAGCTTTTGCTGCTTGCGGGCTGAAAGCCTTCGCTAAAATACTGTTGTGTACGCTTCTCTCCTGCTCCTGTCTCTCCTCATGCGAAAAACTGCAAAGAGCACAAAGGACACAAAGGTCCGGGCAAAGAGGGAGATATCTCCTGTCGCGATCCTCCCCTTTTAGCGGTCTACTTCACCAAGCACAATGTCTACACTGCCAAGAATAACCACAACATCGGCAACCTTGTAGCCGCGGCTGATGTCGGCCAGCGGGGTAAGGTTGATAAGCGATGGGGCACGAACTTTGTAGCGATAGGGATTTTCGCTGCCATCGCTAACAAGGTAAAAACCCAGTTCGCCTTTGGGCGATTCAATCCGTGCATAGGCGTCACCAACGGGCGGTTTCACACTTTGCTTGGCTTTGGGGTTGATATGCCCCCCCTCTGCATCAGGAAGTTGCTCTAGCACCTGCTCCAGAATACGGTAGCTCTGGCGTATCTCCTCGACGCGCACGAGAAAGCGGTCATAGACATCGCCAACAGTACCGATGGGGATGTCGAAGTCGAAACGGTCATAGACGCTGTAGGGGGCCGCCTTGCGTATATCATAGGGGACGCCGCTGGCACGCAGCATCGGCCCGGTCACGCTATAGGAGATAGCAACATCTTTGGGCAGAATACCAATGCCTTCAGAGCGGATGAGCAAAATTTCATTATCACGCAGCAACCGTTCAAGCTCATCAAGGTAGCGCGGCATGGCTATCATGAGTTCTTTGAGGCGCGGTATAAAATCTTCTGTCAGGTCGCGGACAACGCCACCAAAACGGAAGTAATTGCACATCATGCGCGAACCACTGACGCTCTCGAAGAGGTCCAGAATTTTTTCACGTTCGCGGATGCCGAAGGCGAGGGGAGTTTGCCAGGCACCCATATCGTTAATCAGAAAGCCAATTGCGCCGGCGTGGTTGAGGATGCGGGTGAGCTCAACCATGAGGACACGGATGTATTCGGCACGTTCGGGAACTTCGATACCCGCCAACTTTTCCACCGCCAGGGCATAGGCATGATTGTTTGCCATTGAATTGAAGTAGTCCAGTCGGTCAGTATACGGCATGTTTTGCAGGTAGGTATTGACTTCGGCGATTTGTTCGTGGTTGCGATGGAGATAGCCGAAGAAGGGGATAAGGTCTACAATGGTTTCGCCGTCTACGGTGATGAGCATACGGAAGACGCCATGGGTGGAGGGATGCTGGGGGCCAATGTTGATTTGTAGTTCTTGTGTTTTGAGCATTTCAGATACATTCGTTTGCGTGGCACAAAACCACGAGTATCACGAATACCACGAACCTTTTGTCCATTGCATTCCAGGCAAACAATAGACAGAACTTGCGGGCTATCCTGCCATGTGGATGAGATACCCACCATCCCCCTGCGGGGGAATACATTGCTTTTGACTTTGACGGGGTTGATTTTAGCACAGTTTGTCTTTGTTGACAAACGGGTGGCATATTTGACATATTCCAAAAGGAACAAAGGGACGGTAGACAGTAGACGGTAGACAGTAGACCGTGGACAAGCAACGGACATTTGCCGCAGTCATTGACGCTAGATGAACAC
>CAYFVX010000250.1:3594-6386 GCA_964346425.1 uncultured Chloroflexaceae bacterium
TAGACCGTGGACAAGCAACGGACATTTGCCGCAGTCATTGACGCTAGATGAACACAGATGACTCTATTTTCCTCTTTGCATCTCTGTGTCTCTGCGCCTCTGCGTTTTTCACTCTTTACCTATCACAAAGGATGAAACACCTGCCGCAGTTGTTGGTCTCTGCTCATAGTCTACGGTCCGTGGTATACCGTCCTGCTTTGAGCTACCTACTCCCTACCTTGCTTTCCACATAACGAAACATGGTGACGGGAAAGCGGGAAGGGCGAATAACTTCACCATCGTTATCCAGCGTCATATCTTCCAGATGTTGATAGGAGAGGACGGCTCCTTCGATATGCGCATGCCCATTTTTGACCGCCTGCGAGAGCTGGTGCGCAATGTGGCGAGCCAGACTGGTCTCGTGCTGGTCTATTTCTGCCCCACCTATTTTTAAGCCAAGCTGTTCGTACTCTTGCGGGTGGTGGCGCTTGAATGATATGGCTATCTGGTGGGAGGTCAGAAAGGGGCGGCCCAGATGACGGGCAACTTCAAAGCATGGAATTTCAGAGAGCATCCGGGTCAGTTTGTCTACAAGTTGTGGATCGTATTGTGTCTCTTGCATAGGCTGATGATTACTCTAGGATTTCAGTGACTATTCGGATAGATGCGTTGGTATTGGCAAGCTCTTCCCTCATTCTGGCAGATACTTGTTGCCCTGTTTGGGAAAATCCTTGCGCATAGGATGGCCTTCAAACTCGTCCCACATGTACAGCCGTTTCAGGTTGGGATGACCGACAAAATTGACGCCAAACAGGTCGTAGCCTTCGCGTTCGTTGAAGTTTGCCCCCGGCCATATGGGAGTGATGGATGGCACCTCCGGATTGTCGCGGGGCACGCGCACCTTGACCACCAGATCACCACCGCCTTCCAAATTATAGAGCCGATAGACGAGCTCCAGCAGGCCATCATCCATATAGTCTACCACAGCTATGTCGGAAAGATACGTATAACCGAGCGTATCACGCATGTAGGTAAGCACTTCGACGAGCCGTTCGGCGACAATGACCGCATCATCGGTTGTGAGGAAGTCGGGCTTCACCGCAGCTTTGCCTTTGCCTTTTCCCTTACCCTTGTCACTGGCTTCAGCCTCGGCCTCTGCTTCCTCAGTTGGCGGAGCGGGAGCGGGGGCAAGCGAACCGGGTAACTCGCGTTCGAGTTGTTGTTTGAGCGTCTCGACTGTGATTATTGGCATGTTCATCCCTCTCGAAGAGATACTTTCACGTTCTTTACGTTATTCGTCGTTCCTGCCAGATTATCCGAATTTGCTATCAGGACTTCTGCGACTTTTTCATTTTCAGGTCGTCGTGCTCAATTTCGGTCGAGATACCCCTGGCTTTGAGCGCGTTTTCCAACTCGACCGTTGCGTCCATAATAGGAAAAAAACGTTCAACTTCAGGATGTTCGATAACGCCCCGCTTTTGTTCCCCTTCGTGCGGCGAGGAATAGGGACTGACGAGCGGCAAGCCCCCGACAGGGTCGGCGATCTTCCCTTCCAGTTCCAGGCCCTGCTTGCCATAGCCGGGAATGGGGAAATCTTTGGTCTGCGGACGGTCGCCTTTGCCATACCAGCGAACACGACCAAGCTTTTGCTCATCAATCTCTTCTTGCAACACAATGAGCGCGTGCAGTAGAGCTTCGGGTCGTGGCGGACAACCGGGGACGTAGACATCCACGGGAACAAACAGGTCTACACCACGCAGCACGTTGTAGCCATCGCGGAAGGGGCCACCGGAGGTGGCGCATGCGCCCATCGAGATAACATAGCGTGGTTCAGCCATCTGGTTGTAGAGGCGCACAACCTGGGGAGCCATTTTTTTGGTGACGGTGCCAGCCACAATCATGAGATCGGCCTGCCGCGGGGTAGCCCGGAAGAGTTCGGCACCAAAGCGGGAAACGTCGTAGCGACTGAGGCCCCAGGCCATCATCTCGATAGCGCAACAGGCGAGGCCAAAGGACATAGGCCAGATGGAGGAGCGACGTCCCCAGTTATAGAAACGGTTCACGGTCGAGAGAAAGATACCCTGTTTTTCGAGATTGACCTGTATTTCTGTACTATCTGTCATGCGTAAAACCTCTGGTTTCCAAACGTAACAGGGAGAGAGATGGAGCAAACACTATGCAAGGAAAATGGCTGGTGTACGAGCCACTAAACCCATTCCAGTGCTCCCTTGCGCCACGCATAGGCGAGACCATAGACGAGGATGAGCATGAAAATGAGCATTTCGATGAGCGCAAACAGACCCAGTTGGTTATAGGCAACCGCCCAGGGATAGAGGAAGACGACTTCGATGTCGAAAATCAAAAAAGCGAGCGCGTAGAGATAGTATTGAATCTTGAACTGCACCCAGATGTCACCAACAGCTTCCAGACCACATTCGTAGGTAGCCTGTTTGATGGGGGTAGGGCGGCCAGGGCGCAGGAAGTATGCCATCACAAGCACGATGATGGGCATGCTAAGACCAAAGAGCAGAAATATGCCAATAAACGCGTATGTTGCGAGCATAGTGCGAGTGTCTCCCCTTGAGACAATTGCAAATACAGCAAACGTTGCCGTGTCATTATTATTTGCACAACCGTGGGCAAGTATAGCACAGTTTGTCTTTGTTGCCAAACGGGTACATATTTGACATATTTCTCCGACCCCGTAACTGTGTACATTCACGGGAAAGAAAACGAGCCGCGCACGTCAGTAAGCGGGTATTTCCCTTTCGTAAGCACATTTTGTCCGCTCCCTCACGGTCGCGGCTCGTCTG
>CAYFVX010000251.1:0-6382 GCA_964346425.1 uncultured Chloroflexaceae bacterium
TACTGGCTATGATCTGGTGCTGTTTAATCTTATTATGACAGAGATGGTGTAATACCAGTGATGGGTGATGAGTGATGCGCATTAAGCTTCCAGGATTTCGCGCAAATACGCGACCGCTTGCTCCTTTACGGCGTGCCGCCAACCCGATTGGAGTGGGGTATGTTGGTTTTTTGACTTCGTCGAAAAACCAACATACCCCACCAGAATGGGGAGTGTGAGGGAACCAGGTTCCCTCACACTCCTATAGGTGACACCCATTGAGACGACAATCCCCTCGTAAAAGAACCCCCGATTATTTTTGGAGCAGCGGCAAATAAACAACCTCTTCATCCTCTTCATCCGCCTGATAGAACACCCCGAAAGTCGTCAGATGGTCCAGCGACACAATAATCCGATTCTGCACCGTATCGCGCTGTTGCACCACCCCGGTTGCAGTCCACGTATTATTCTCAGGGTCCAGATGGTAGAGCTTGACTGACTGTTCTTCACTTGCAGACAGCGAAGGGTCTTGATACATGATGGTGAGACTGATAGGTTTCGCAAACTGCATGGGCGATACCAGCGTCTCATTCTGGTAGGCTTCCAGCTTGAACCAGTGACCGGCAAAAACAACATCTGTGCCCGGTAAGGTGATTGGCGACTCTGACATCTGCGAATACTTGATGGTGGTAGACTGCTGCACCGCGCCGGCTGGAATGTCTGCTTCAAGCAACAGTTTCCCTGTTTCCTGATCTTCCACGCGGAGTGTTCCTCCCTGCTGCTCGTCTACCGTAATTTGCAGCTCATCGGTTGGAGATGGATTATCTTCTTCAGCAATCTCAATGGTTATCTGGCGTGAAAGGTCACCCGACTGTACTGTGATGATTGCCTCACCAGCGGTTGGGCCGGCATCCAACGTGACCACGGCCTGTCCATGTTCATCCGTGGTTACGCCTTCTGACGCGAGGCTCCCAAGCGTCGAGTGGAAGCCAACTGGCTGGTTCGTTATCGGGTTGTCGTATGCATCCGTCAGCGTCGCACTGATGGTCGTGCTGGCACCAACAGCTATCTCCGTTTCGGCTGCTTCAACCGTCATCTGCTCAAGATCGCCGGCTATGACCGAGAGACTGAGGCTCTCAGTGATACCGCCTGTATACGCCGTGACCATTGCTTCACCGACAGTCGTGCCGGCCTCAAACGTGACCAACGCCTGCCCATTGGCATCCGTAGTTGCGCTTGCGGGCGCGAGGCTGCCAAACGTGGTGCTGAGCGTGATGGGGGTACTGGCAAGCAGATGGTTATACCCATCCATCACCGTCAGCGTGATGCTGGCCGTGCTCCCCACGACAACGCTCGTTTGTCTTGCATCCATCGCCAGAACTTCTGGCTCACCAGCAACTATCGTCACACTGATGCTATCCGTAAGGTCTCCTATGGTGGCTGTCACCATTGCCTCGCCGATAGCTGTGCCAGCATGCAAGATAGATGTTGCTACCCCATTCTCGTCGGTCTCTGCTGTAAGAGGGTCAAGGCTCCCAAGCGTTGTGCCAAGCGACACCGTTTGCCCCGACAGTGGTTTCTCCTGCGCACTGGTCACTGTCACTTCAATAGCCAGAGAATCACCGACCATGACACTGCTCTGGTTTGCCTGAACCGTCACCTGAGCCGGTTGCGTCTGGTAGAACAGACCATATTCGCCTGGTCCATCGAGCAGCACCATCAGCACGTTGGACTCGGTATCCAGGAGCGTAATTGACCCGGCCGGTTGCCAGGTGGTGCTGGCTTCATCCCACTGATACAACATCAGGTCCTCTTCGTCCGCCTCGCCCATGCCCGTATCATCATACCAGAGCGTTACGCGCAACGGTGGATCAAGCACGGTACCAGACACCGCACTGCCTTGCTGCTCCATACCGAGGGTAAACCAGTGTCCAGCATGGATAGAGCCTTTTTTGCTGTTGGCAGGCGATTCAGGTCCAAGATCGGTATACACCACCTCGGTCTCTTGCTGGGCTGAGCCAGGAGCAATATTGATGCCTACTTCGCTTGCCGAAACCGTCATCGTGTCACCCGTGTGCGGCCCCGCAATTGCGGTGCGCTCCCGGTCATTGTCCGCTATCGTCAGTTCGACCGAGTCTCCTGCGCCTGGATTATACTCATCCCCGTCTTCAAGCGTTATGATCAACGTTTCGTTGTCTTCACTGTCCCGATCGTTTATCGGGATGACTTCGATAGTCGCATAGGTTGCTTCTGATGGTATCACGACTGTGCCGGACAGTTTGTTATAGTCCACACCGGCCGTCGCACTGCCATCTACCGTATAGGTTATTGTGAGTGGTTCCGTGCCCGCATCACGGCGCACCTGCACGACCGCAGGCTTGGTGGCATATTCCTGCAGTGTATTCTCGTTGGCGGAAAGCGTGATACTGGGTGTGACATGGTCATTGTCCTGGATCGTCAGCGTTGTGTTGATACGGGGACCCAGTGGCGCACCAACCGCCTGATGAAGCCACAGTTGTATGGTTTCCGACGATTCAGGGAGACTATCGTCAGTAATTGGCACCGCAACCGTCTGGCTGATCGCGCCAGATGCAAAGGTGAGCGTCCCAGACACCGCAGTATAATCCTCCAGAGCCGTGGCAGTGCCGTCAACCGTCAGGTAATCTACCGTGACAGTCTCACTCAATGCAGCCATCAGTTTCACCGTGACGGTGAACGTCTCTTCACTTTCATCAACAGTACTGGTTTCATGATCGAAGAGGAACAAGCCACCAGGATCGTCCTGATTGGCGAATGGTCCACCGTAGGCGCCCATATCATTGCGGCTTCCATCCGGGTCCTGGTAGATAGCCGCCGGGTCGCCTGCGTCAATCATAGGTGAACCGCTCTGAAGCTGGTAGTCATCAGCTCCCACAAACTGCGGATCAACCGAAAGATCGGTGGCATCGGCACTGCCGGCATAATAATCGCCAGACGTATTGTTCCAGACATTATTGTAGCCCATACCATCAACCTGTGAAGCATCAGCACCAACAACACCATACTGATTGTTCACAACAATATTATTCCGCGCGAGAACGTTGTTGATTGGCAGGTCCAAGCCGTTATCATTTTCCGCAAAAACGTTGTTGAGCACAATCGGCACGATATCCGGGTTATCCTGACTGGCGGACAGGCCGCGGAGCGTGAAGATATTGTTTCTCAAGATCGGCATCCTCTTGCAAGGGGAACTTGCGCAAGACACATGTGCCCCACCAGCAATACGATTATTGCTCACTGTAGAGGAAGAGTCTCTGGCCCAGAGAGTGGGATTCACACCTGTATCCGTGCCTTTTTGAATGGTGAACCCACGAACAAGTGCCATGTCGGAAACTTCCAGGGAATAGGTACCGGTGATTTCGATAGTCGTGGTCTCTGCCCCCGCACCAATCAGCGACACTCCGGTTGGAACCCCAACATAGTCCTCCTGGTAGGTTCCGGCCGCCACTTGCACCGTATCACAAGCATCAGCGTTACGTAAAGCTTCTTCTATACTGGCATAATCAGCAGGGACGTGCATCGTTTGTGGCGTGCCCGTCGTAAACGTATGGTCCTGGGTTGCATACGTATTCCCCTGCGTATCCTCAGTCTGTACACGATAGTGGTAGGTGGTGTTGGGCAAAAGTCCGGTAAGTACACTTCTGTGACTGCTTGCCCATCCGTATCCCTCCTGTGCTGCAACACGATGGGTATACGATATCGTCATGCCATATTCAACGGTCGAAGACGTTTCGGTACTATTCGTGTACCAGCTTAAATTGGCCTGGCAAGAACCGATATCCTCTTGAAGATAACTGATATATCCTGCGTGCTGGGTGGTAAAAGACCATGTATGGTCAAAGGCTTTGCCACTACTGTCGGTGCCTGCCATATGTGCGGTATAGGTAGTATCAGCTTTCAGCGGGTCTCTGGTCATCAGGTATATTGCATCAGGCCCAAGATTTCCCCCACCTTGATTGGAATAATCCAGCACGAAGGCCGGCAAGGATTGTCCATCTGGCCCACGCAGTTCTGCCGTGGTATACTGCCATTGCTGCGTATCCGTTGCGGTACCGTCTGGATAGGCAATGTGCAGGCTGACGACATATCCGACCGGGTATTCGTCCAGATTATTGGGCAACGGTTCAGGCCATTCATTGCCCTCAAAAGCAAGCGGAACCTCTGTCTGACCATCGTATGGGTACGTGTAAATCAGACGCTCATCCAGCGTATTTTCAAACCCCATATACCCCATCAAAAACGTACTGGGACCTCCGTTATCATAATGCCCAAACCCTGCTCCTATTTCGGTTACGGAATAGTCAAACAGACTTCCGCGGTGATACACCGTATTGACCAGACCATCAATAGCACTGGCCGGGCCGGCACCTGTAGCATTTTCGCTCGCCGCTGAGAGATAGCCAGCATAGCGGCCACGGTCTGCTGGTGTTGCGCCGGTATAGCCGGGATTTCCTGGGGTCTCGGTATGCGGTGCATCGCCTGTATTCATGGTTCGGTACACCGCATTGTTCTCGGATCCCAGATGGAGCGGCAGGGTTCCGCGCACCAGGGGAATGCCAGCCCCGGAGCGATACCAGTTCAATTGGTCAATCGCCTGCTCCTGATACTCCGAAAGAACATAGTCAGCGGGGAAGGTCCACGCATCAAATGCGACACGATGCCCGGTTGAGTCAGCATCAGCAGACTCACTGACCCGCAGGGTCATAACATGCGGACCTTCCCCCAGGTGGTCAAAAAGAGCCGGCACCTGCCAGCGTTCTTCATAATCGAAGAAAAACTCCAGTGTTCCTTGCGGAACCCCATCAATGCTTACCGACGCCTGACCGCCATCGGGACCAACCCGGCGCAAAATCCTGAGCGTATTTCCCACAAACGGAAACGTGAGCGTATCGCCCGGTGTTTCGCTTGCAACATACTCCCCATCACGCGCCGCCGCATGCTGCTGGCGCGACCAGGAGCCATGCAAACTGACCAGTGGGTTGTCTTCCTGATAGTATTGACCTGCCGACTGCACAGCCGTGAAGCTTACTTCCGGTGATAGCATGCTCTCGTTTCCACTGGCATCATAGGTACTGACGGTCAGGTAATAAGTGATGCCGCCGGGTACATTGGAAAGCGTATGCGATGTCTGTGCTCCCGCATCTATAGACAACGGATAGGTGCCAGAAGATATGCCGATATGCAGCCGGTAGCCAGCCGCACCCGTATCGTTCCAGCCTATGGTCCAGGTATCGGTGCTGGTCGAGTCCTGCTGGATGCTGAGGTTTGCCGGTGGTAATCCGGCCGGCACAAATGGCAATGCGCCCATATCTGTCCAGGCAGACGTGCCACTGGCAATAGCGGGTGAACCGGCTCGCAGGTGGTAATCGCCATTATGCATATCACGGAACATGGGGTTGAGTGAAAGCCCGCCCGTGCCAGGGTCACCCCCATAGTAGTCGGAGCCAGCATTGCCCCATACATTGTTATGATGGACCGTCGCCCCCACGAAGTTATGTACCCCAAAGCCATTGGTGCCAACAATGATATTGTTGATAACACTGCTTTGTTCGCTAACCAGATACACGCCGGAACTGTACATCGCCTGACCATTCTCGACAATGGTGTTCTGGGAAACATCCAGCACCGCATTGCCGTCCGAGAAGATGCCTGACCCATCGTTCCGCGCAATGATGGTGTATCGTGCGATCAGAGCAGTATCATCAAAAGCATCGATCCCGGTGCTCAAGTTCTCATCAATGAGGCTCTCTTCAACCAGCAGCGAACAGTCATCCGTACCAGATGAGCGTGTACACGATGAAACGATTCCACTGGAAGATGCGGTGATATGGGTATTGCGAATAGTCACAGGGCCAGAACGTACATAAATCCCAGGCCCGCGCTCAGCAGAGTCGGGGTGTGTGCCTTTAATGGTCAACGCTTCAATGAGATTGTTCCCGCGGGCAGAGATCGCCGAACCTGTTCCCTGGTTTTCAATGATCGTCGTATCGCGGTTCTCTCCTACCAGCGATACTCCGACCGGCAGAGAAAGACTGGTCGCAAGCGTATACGTAGCGGCCGCAACTCGCACGGTATCGCCATCCTCGGCCGCAGAAAGGGCAGCAGCAAGCGTGGCGTAGTCGTCGGGAACATTGAGCGTCCTTCCGTTCTGTTGCGCATGACTGGTTGCGGGATGCATCGGGTTCCAACTGATGGTAGACACGAGCAGAGCCAGCACCAATACACGGACAAGTGTTCGTTTGAAACGGTTTGGCATAGAAAAAACTCCTTTGACACAACAGTATATCATAGACACCAGAATGTGTAAATCTCCACGCAGCAGGTGCGATACGTGGAGAAAGATTAACTCTATTGCTGCATACTC
>CAYFVX010000252.1:0-6344 GCA_964346425.1 uncultured Chloroflexaceae bacterium
AGTACAAATGTGCGGATGGAAAATTTGACAATATCAACGGTGTGGTATAAAACAGATAGGGGATAATGTAATAAAAGGGACCGGAGATGTAGCGAGAAGGAGTGGATGTGTATATCGTAATGGTTTCTGCCGAATGTGCCCCCGTCATTAAAGTTGGCGGGCTTGCCGATGTAGTGTACGGCATTAGTCGTGAGTTGGAAATTCGTGGAAACACGGTTGAAATTATTCTACCGAAATATGATTGTATGCGCTACGATCATATCTGGGGCTTGCAAATTACCATGCATGACCTTTGGGTGCCGTGGTATGGGGGGGCAATTCACTGTTCTGTCTGGTTTGGTTTCGTCCACGGTCGCAAGTGTTTCTTCATTGAACCCCATTCGCCGGAGAATTTCTTCAATCGTGGGGCTTTCTATGGTTTTAACGACGAAGCTATGCGCTTTGCCTTCTTCAGCAAGGCAGCCCTGGATTTCCTGCTCAAAAGCGGCAAACGTCCCGAAATTATCCACTGTCACGACTGGCATACGGGTATCCTGCCCGTCCTCCTGGCAGAAGTCTACAAGCATCATGGCATGTATGAGCAACGTGTCTGCTACACCATCCACAATTTCAAACATCAAGGGGTCTTCGGCGGGGAGATTTTGCAGGCCACCGGTCTGCACCGGCCGGAGTATTACTTGAGTTACAATCAAATGCGCGATAACTTGAATCCGCATGCAATAAACTTTATGAAAAGCGGGATTGTCTACTCAAACTTCGTGACCACTGTCTCCCCCCACCACGCCTGGGAAGCTCGCCATACCGACCAGGGGCATGGCCTGGTGCATACGCTCGAAGTTCACGGCTACAAATTCGGCGGTGTGCTCAATGGGATAGATTACGATGTCTGGAACCCGACGATAGACTGGTATATCCCCTACCACTATAGCCCCGACAATTTCGATCCCAAGTATGGCAATAAAGAAGCTCTGCGTGACCGTCTGCTGTTGAGCAAAAACTTCAAACCTATCATTTCCTACGTTGGTCGGCTTGACCAGCAGAAAGGAGTGCATCTCATTCGCCATGCCCTGTTTTACTCACTGTGGCATGGGGCCCAGTTCGTTTTACTTGGTACCAGCCCCGACCCGGCCATCAATCACGAATTCTGGCGACTCAAGCACGAACTGAACGATAATCCCGACTGCCATCTGGAAATAGGCTTTAACGAGGAACTCTCACATCTCATCTACGCTGGCTCCGATATGGTCGTCGTGCCCAGCATGTTTGAACCATGTGGTCTGACCCAGATGATTGGCTTGAAGTATGGAACGGTGCCTATTGTCCGCTTTGTTGGTGGGTTGGTAGATACCGTGTTTGACCGTGATCACTCCCACCGCCCACCCCATGAACGCAACGGGTACGTCTTTCATCATACCGATCACGCTGCGCTGGAATCGGCCATGAACCGTGCGATTGGTTTGTGGTATGGCTACCCTGACGAATTTCGTCAACTGGCTTTTAACGGTATGCAGTTTGACTTCTCCTGGAACTACCCGGGGCAACATTATCTGAATATTTACGAGCATATTCGTCACAAGTAAAGCAGGTTGTACATACTGACTCACAAGGCCAGAACGTATGGCTTATTTTTTGTGTTCGTTAAGAGAAAGAAAGGAAGGTGTGTATGCAAAACCTTGAAGAGTACGTAGACGGTGTGCCCAATATTTCCGGCTCAGAGGACGTCATTGAGCAAACGGTAGAGAATGCCAAAAACAAGGTCCTCTATCGGGATCAAGGCGGGATTGACTTCGGTCGTATTCGCAGTGCATTCGCGATTGCACTCCACATGCATCAGCCGCTTATTCCGGCTGGCGGAGGCGATTTGCACACTGCGGAGATTATCAGCAACCTCAAGCATATGATGGACAATCCGGGTATCGGCGACAACCATAACGCGACCGTGTTTCACTGGTGCTACAAGCGTATGGGCGAGTTCATCCCGCAGTTGATCCACGAGGGCAAACAGCCACGGGCCATGCTGGAATATTCCGGCACGCTGTTCCACGGCATGCGCCACATGGGGTTGGATGATGTGTTCGACAACCTGAAGACCATCACCTGCAATCCGGAATATTGGCACGCAGTCGAATGGCTCGGTGCGCCGTGGGGTCACGCTGTTGCCCCTTCAACGCCGATGCAAGACTTCCGCCTGCACGTCAAAGCCTGGCAGCACCACTTCGCCGCCATCTTTGGTCTGCAAGCTCTGGAGCGTGTGCGTGGCTTCTCGCCCTCAGAGATGGCATTGCCCAACCACCCGAATGTTGCCTATGAATATATCAAGATACTGAAAGATTGTGGATTCCAGTGGGTGCTCGTGCAGGAGCATACCGTCGAGAATCCAGAGAATGGCTGGGGACCAGAGCAAAAGCATATGCCCCATCGCCTGGTATGCCGCAACTCGAATGGAGACGAGGTGAGCATCATTGCCATCATCAAGACGCAGGGCAGCGACACCAAGCTGGTTGCGCAGATGCAGCCCTACTATGAGGCCAAAGGGCTTTCGCGCTGGGACTTTGCCGGCAAGCAGGTACCGCCCATCGTCTCGCAGATTGCCGATGGCGAGAACGGTGGCGTGATGATGAACGAGTTCCCTGGCAAGTTTATGGAGGTCATTCGCGAGTGTTCCGGCTCCGATACGCCAGCGATGAACGTGACCGAATATCTCGAACATCTCTTTGCAATGGGCATTAAGGAGACGGATTTCCCGGTGCTGCAACCGCTCCATCAAAAGCCCATCTGGGACCGCTTCACGCCCGGTGACGGCGACGAAAAGTTGCAGCAGACCATTGAAGAGATCAAGAAGGAAGACCACCGCTTCCATATGGAAGGTGGCAGTTGGACCAGCGATATTTCCTGGGTACGCGGCTACGAAAACGTGCTTGGCCCGATGGAAAAGGTCAGTTCGCTCTTCAACGAGAAAGTGCTCAAGGCAGGTATCCCGACCGACAACCCGAACTACCGCAAAGCACTCTATCACCTTATGGCTTCGCAGACCAGTTGCTATCGCTACTGGGGCCAGGGTATGTGGACCGACTACGGTGTGGAAATCTGCCGCCGTGCAACGGAAATCTTGAACAACGATCTCTGATAGTCTGGACGGTTGACGGTTGACGGTTGACGGTTGACCGTTGACCGTTGACCGTACTAACGGCGCGGAGACGCACGCATCTGCGTGCCAATGCTTCCTGGTGGGGCGTATCGTTTTTTCGGCAAAGCCGAAAAAACGATACGCCCCACCATCTGCTCGTCACTCGTCACTCGTCACTGATATTTAGCAGCCGCTATGGTGCTCGTTCTCTATGAGCGCACGCTGTACTTTGCGCTTGCCGCGTTGCTCAAAGACCGGCAAGCCGGCCGCCACCAGGATCAGCACCATACCGATCATCTGCCACACTTCCAACTGTTCGCCCAGAAAGAGAAACGCCAGCACAGCCGCCGCGGGGAGTTCCAACAACGTTATCAAGCTGGCAATCCGACCAGGGATATAGCTCATACTTGAAATGAGAAACCCATAGCCAAGCAGCGTAGGCACCAGAGCCAGAGCCAGCAACACCAGCCACGGCGTCCAGCCAACCCCAACCGCAACAACACCAGTCGGGCCATGAACGACCAGCGTGAGCACCAGCAGTGTCAATGCACCGAAGAGCATGGTGAGTGCCAGCGATACCCAGGGATTGTGGTCTCTGACCGCATGCTGGTTGAACAGCAAATAGATAGCCAGCCCGACCGCACTACCCAACCCCACCAGCGTACCGCTCCATGAGGTTTGCAATACCGTCGGGTCATAGGCGCGGACCGCCAGCACACACCCGATGAACGCCAGAAAGAGTGCAGCCACCTGATGTTTCGTGATCCGTTCTCGGAAAAAAAGCCGGGTACCCAGCGTCACAAAGGAAGGGTTGGTATTGAGCAAAACCACTGCGATGGCTGCCCCATTCAGTTGAACAGAGTAAATCCACAAGATATGAAAGACGGCAATGCTGGTGGCCCCAATCAGCGCAAACCGACGAAAGGGCCTCCAGCCTACACGCAGCATGGCTGGCTTGATAAGAAACAGCACGACCATGCAGGCAACGCCGATGACAGCATCGCGCCAGAAAGCAAGCGCAAGTGGGAGCACATGATGCGTTTCTAGCAGATATTTGATAAGCGGGCCAGTTGCGGCATATGCCAGCGCACCCAGCGTAGCGAGGATATAGCCAGGCATACGGGAAGGATGAGGAACGGGAGCCACCAACGATTTCTTCATAGAGTTCCTTTCCAGCGTTTTGCAAGACAGCTATATAAAAATGTTATTATATCACGCGCCAGCGTTTGTTGTCCTGTTTTTTTGGCTTTGCCGAGAAAAACAGGACAACAAAGGAGGTTTCAGTATCCCTCTCCTTACACTATCTTCTGGCGTTCCTGGCGTTCCTGGCGGTTCAAATCTACCGTCCGCAACGGGTCGGGTTGCGTGCCTGGTCATACACCCGTTCAAATTCTTGCACATACATGCTGGCAATATCGGCATCATCAATGATGATCAGGTTTTCGTCATTTGTATCTTCGGCCCGTCGGGTGAAGTTGTAGGAACCCGTAATGACCGTCTTATCGTCAATGATGATGACCTTGTGATGCATCGTGTAGCAATTGCCATCCACATGCACATCAACCCCGGCCTCCTGCAATCGCTCAAACTCGGAACCGATGCCACGCGCATTGCGGTTCTCAAAGACACCCTGCACAACGATACCAGCCGCCTGCCGCTCAACCATCAGTTCGCCCACCGGGTCGCTGGTATAGGAAAACGTGAGAAAGCGAATACGCTCCTGTGCATTGGCAAGCCGCGCCAGAATATGCTCTTCCACCCCATCCTGCGGTGAAAAATAATTCTCAACGGTGATACCATCTACTTCAACCACCGGGTTCGGGTTCAACGAAGACTTATCGTTGCCAAAGAGTCCTTGCTGAAACATCTGCAAGAACTCGGCACTATAGTTCTCGACAATCGCCGGCACGGTGAAACGCACCAGATTGTTATTGTTGCGGTAGGTGCCATTGTTGGTAAAGTTCCAGGAACCCATCCAGACAATCGTCTCGTCTATGATGGCAAATTTACTATGCAAGAACGCCGTACTATCTTCCCAGGAAATCGGGATACCTGCCTCTTCCATACTGCCCGCCCATGCTGCTTCTTCCGCATCTTCAAGATGTTCGCGGTCAAGTGCCAGCCGCACCACAACGCCGCGTGCTTTTGCCCGCAGCAACGCATCCGCCACGCTCTCCAGGTTGTATTCAAATGCGGCAACATCTACACTGCGCTGCGCGGCATCAATATCTGCCAGCAGTTGCTGCTCAAAGGGTGGGGGCACACGCGTTTCTGGCTCATCGGGATAGACCAGGTAGGGGGTGGTAAAGAAGACCTGCATCGCACCACTGCTTTGCTGCGGCATGGGTGGCGGCGCGGGGCCATCTTCTTGCTCAACAACGTCTTCAATCTCAAAGGGTATCAGTTCCGGGTCAATGTACCCCTCTTTCGCCAGATAGCCAAGTCCCAGCAGCAGGAGCACACCGATGACACTCCAGATAGACGGTGCTTTCCGCTTGCTGGGGCTGCTTGAACGATGCCGGGATGATTTCTTCTTGGGCATACTTCTCAGGTTTCTTTCTTCAGAGCTTCTTCGGCCAGTGTTACCAATCGTTCGGGGTCAAATTCATCGGCAGCCACCGCCACCACCCGACGCACGGCGCGGCGAATGGAGGAGAGGGCCGTATCTACCTCATCATCCGAACGCCACGGGTCGGCAGCGACAGCAGCGGCTTGCTTGCTTGCCCATTCGATGAGGGGTATGGCCTGCATATCCATCAGATCGCTGGTCAAACGTTCATCCTCCAGAATGGTCTCGGCTGCGCGTTGCTGGCGGAGGGTGAGTGGCGAGTTTTCACGGTCCATGCGTGCCTCCCTTCAGGCAAAAACAATCGTGCGGTTACCATACACCAGTATCTTCCGCTGGATATGATACCAGATAGCTCGCGAAAGCACGACTTTTTCGATATCGCGCCCCTTGCGCACCAGGTCTCTCACCATATCTTTGGGACCGACGCGGACCACATCTTGCTCAATAATCGGCCCCGCATCCAGAAGGACTCTGATGGTAACGTCCGTCCAACTCCTGGGAGCGCAGGCGGCTCGCCTGCCCCAGGCAGGGGTTTGGCACCGCCAAACCCCTACCTGATAACCAATCCCCCCTTTACCATCAGAGTCCACAACGGGGGGAAGGGGTGCCGGAAGCCCCTCTCCCTGGATGGGAGAGGGGTTGGGGAGA
>CAYFVX010000253.1:0-6336 GCA_964346425.1 uncultured Chloroflexaceae bacterium
CGTATCTCGCAACCGCTTTGCAAAGCGGTTTACAAAAAAGTCTCCACATGTGAGGTTGCAAACCCCCGAAAAATGCTTTTGTTTTGGTTTTTTTGCGGCGAAGCCGCAAAAAAACCAAAACAAAAAGGGGTTTGGGGCTGCGCCCCAATGGGAAATATGCGTTAGCTTCATGCGCATGGGTGTGAGGGAACCTGGTTCCCCCACGCTCCCCACAAAAGGGGCGGTTTTGCGGGGCTTCAGCCCCTCAAACTCCCCAGAAAGCGTGCGGTACACCGTATCAGAAAGGCATAGTGGCACTTATTTTCGCGAAATCCTGGTAGCTTCATGCGTATGGGTTTGCCACCGGCAAACCCCTCCCTGGATTCTGTTGGTACATGCGATATTCATGGTTCCTGCCCGTATTTTACCAACTGTGTTCTCTCTGGTCTACGGGCTATCATCTCCGGTCCTCTTTGATTCCACCAGCGGGAAGGCTGCACCAAAACTGGTGGCGAAAATAGCTGCATTCGCAACCGCGGCTGGCAATGGTGAACCACAACGACGGTACACGAACCCACTGAATGTGCCGTAGAGTCCGAAATAACCCAGAAAGACCGGTGATGCCAGAACGAGGAAAAAGAAGCGGTAAGGGTTGAGCGCAATGAGCAGCGCAAGCGAGCCAAGAAAGCTGGTCTTGGTCAGTGCATAGGCTCCGCGTGGTGCCGCAGGGTGGTGCGTCAGCAACTCATCCGCGATGAAGTAGGGCAGCAGCATGGCAAAGATAGCAGCGGTTATGGGGAGCCGTCTGGTGGCGGGAAAATAGTTGAGCAAAAGGCGGTGAGTGGGCAAGCCCTGTGTCAGGTGGACATAACTTGTCATCAGTGTTGCCATTGACACGGTCTGCTTGAGGGTTGGGAGTGGCGTGGGATGGATCGCGTAGTTGCCCTGTTGCTGACGATGGGCAATTGCCAGCCCTGCGGCCGTCAGCAAGCCGTAGATGCTAAAAAAGAGCGAGGTCGGCCCGCCGACCAGGATGGGCAGCAAGCGATTGACCGGCTCGGGCGGTAGCAGTCGCATGATCAACGGTGTCGCGAGTGCAGGCAGCAAGGCCAGCGCGGCCCACGTCTTGCGCGGCAGTGGAGCGGAGTGGAGAGGGGAAACGTGCTGCGTCCCTGCATTCTTATTCCGATAGGCACGGAATAGTTCGGCAAACGGAATGAACAACAGCGCACTCGCGGCAAACAACCCGCCCATCCAGCGCAGGCGATTGTCGAGAAAGACCGGTTCATGCGACGAGCGGTTCAGGCATTCGTCGAGCCAGATGAGGGCCTCGCGGAGCGAGGTGTGGCTAAACAGCACACCGATATGCTCAACGCCGGGCGCGTAGGCAACACGTCGCGCTGTCCCCTCCTGGATGCTCCCATAGGTTACTCCTACGCGACCCTGCCCGCCAGCCAGCGGATCTATGACCCCCTGCGCAATCTTGCGCAAGCCTACTTCCAGTCCACCATTGATAACCAGCAGATTGCGTGGACTCTGCGGCGTTACCTTTTCATACACGAGTGATACGGCAACGACCGCGGGAAACTGCGGGTTTTCCTGCGCATAGCGGGTGACGGTCGCACTGCCCATTGAATGCCCCAGCAAAACAACCTCATGGTTGAAGCGTGACTTTACATAACTAATAACCTGATCCAGCGAAGCCCGCAATACCTGGTAAGGCTTCTCTGAGTCGCTCAGGTTGCCGGTCATCGGGCGCGTATTCTGCCCATGGGCAGGAAAATCAAAGGTGACAGCAATATAGCCATTGCGGGCAAGCGTGATGGCAAAGGGGAACATAATCTGCCGTGAAGCCGCAAAGCCATGCGCAATCACAGCTACCGGTGCGCCGCGGTGTTCGTGTGGGTGAAAGATGGTAACGGGAGTGCCATCTTCCAGCCTGAGCTTTTCCGTATGCAGCGAGTGCGTCAGGCGGAAAAGCTTTGTCAATGCCACGGCTGTGCCTGCCAGCCCCGCCACACCCGCCGCAATCAGTCCCGCCATTTTTGGTTTGTTCATGTATGGGGTTGCTCCTTGTTTACCAACAGTATCCTTGTTTACCAACAGTATCCTTGTTTACCAACAGTATCCTTTTGTTGGGAGCATGATACCATATTCCGGTTTGGTGGGGGATCAAAGGGGACGGTAGACGAGGAACCGGCGACCGGGAACGAGTGTTAGATAACTTTACATAAATAAAAGACACGTTTTGGAATTGGAAGTGGAAGTTGACAGAACAAGAAAAGGTATTCTGGGAACGGTGAAGCCGGTTGTCTGGGAGGCGCGGCTTTTCTTGTCTTGTCAATACGCTGTTGGGAGAATTTGTTTTTAACCGGCACCACCCGGCAGGAGCCAGATGTAGGAAAAGGTTATTATCCAAGTGCAACATATCGGATGCTATGTTGCACATAGCTATATTGGCGACAATGAGAGGGTAAATATGGTATACTTCCTCTCCTGGTAACCTATACACCTGTCAAGGAGCAAGTCACGAAATGATACAACTCAATCCCATCGGCGTCATCCATACGCCCTTCACCCAGATTGAAGACATGCCCATCCAGCCGCCCGGTGCTGCCGGCGTGCAATCCACCATCGAAATATTTGACGTGTATCGCACCGGGTTGCAAGACCTGGATGGCTTCTCGCACATTATTCTGCTGTACGCCTTCCATCGCAACCAGGGCTTCAACCTGCTCGTTGAGCCGTTTATGGATACACAGCAACGTGGCGTCTTCGCCACCCGTGCTCCCAGGCGGCCCAATCCTATCGGGTTGTCTATTGTCCAGTTGGAGCACGTCGAGGTCGAGACGGGGGTGCTGCACATCCAGAACGCCGACATCCTGGATGGTACGCCACTGCTGGACATCAAGCCATATGTCCCCGACTTCGATGCGCAAGCGGAGGCACGCACCGGCTGGCTGGAAGAAGCACGGAAAACCATCTCAAGCCGCAAATCGGACCGCCGATTCACATAGAAATCGCCGGACGTGGTATACTGCTGTTGAGCAGTGAATCGGGCAGTGAATAAGAAGAGGAAGCAACTATGCGTATTCTCCTGCTAGATAATTACGACTCGTTTACCTACAACCTCTATCAATACCTGAGCGAACTGGACGCGACAGTGGAGGTGTATCGCAACGATAAAATCAGTGTCGCCGAGGTTGCTGCCAGCCAGCCAGAGCGCATCGTCATCAGCCCTGGCCCCTGCACCCCCAATGAGGCCGGCATCAGCGTGGCTCTCATCCAGGAGCTAGGCGCACATATCCCTATCCTGGGCGTCTGCCTGGGGCACCAGTCCATCGGCGCGGCCTATGGCGGGGCAGTAGTAAGTGCGCCAACGATTATGCACGGCAAAATGTCGCGCATCCATCATAGCAGCGCGGGCGTTTTTCAATCGTTGCCCGACCCCTTCCCCGCTACCCGCTACCACTCGCTCATTGTGCGGCGCGATGACCTGCCAGCAGAGCTAGAAGTGACCGCATGGACTGAAGATGGCTTGATTATGGGGCTGCGCCACCACACCCACCCGGTGCAGGGGGTGCAGTTTCATCCCGAATCGATCATGACTGAACACGGCAAGACCCTCTTGCGCACTTTTCTTGGAGAGAGCAATCCAAACTGAAACGCAAAGGTCCGGGCAAAGAGCCTCACGCAAAGACGCAAAGAACGCAAAGGTCCGGACAGAGATGAAACCACGAATAACACAAATAATCCCAGGTTTGGATGAATGGCTTCTTTTCACCACGGAGGCACGGAGAACAGAGAGACCACACAAAAGAAGCCCTGGAATACCCTCCATCTGTGTTCATCTGTGGTAGAAGTCATTATCCGTATGTGATAGAACACGAATTGAGTAAGGAGAACAGAATGGAATTCGATCCCGCTGCGATGGACCGTCGTGACGTCTATACCTTGATGGCAACATGCATTGTCCCGCGCCCTATCGCCTGGGTAGCTACCCAGGATAAAGATGGCATCAACAACCTGGCCCCGTTCAGCTTTTTCAATGGCATATCCTCAAAGCCACCTTCCCTTTCGATAGCAGTATCCTACAACCGTGGGCGCGAAGATGGATACAAGGATACGCTGGCGAATATCCTGGAGTTGCGCGAGTTTGTTGTCAGTGTGGTTACTGAAGATACTGCCCTGGCTATGGTGGAAACTGCAATGGGTCACCCCGCCGATGTTGATGAGTTTGAAACCGCCCGCCTGACCGCCATGCCAAGCAAGACCATTCGCCCGCCGCGGGTAGGCGAGTCGCCGGTGAGCTTTGAGTGCGAGTTGCACGAGACGATGCAGATAGGCGAGGGGCCGGGGAGCAGCACGCTGGTTATCGGTATCATCAAGCATATCTATGTGCAGGACAATATCCTCACTGCTGAGGGTGCGGTGGATGTGGAGAAACTGCACATCATTGGCCGCGTCTCCGGCAGCAGCGGCTATTGCTATATCCGCGATACGTTCGACCTGTCGCGCAGTTCGTGAATAGTGACGGAGCGGCGGAACGGCGGAACGATGGAACGGCGCAGCGGCGCAGCGGCGCAGCGGCCGAGCAAGGAACGGCACAGCATCGCAGCGGCGCAGCGTCCGAGCAATGACTGACATCACTATTCAACGATTGAGTGTCACCTATCCAATCCGCAGCGGCACTGTTGCCGCCCTGCACGAGGTATCATTCAACGTACAATCTGGCTCTTTCGTTGCGCTGGTGGGACCAAGTGGCTGTGGGAAAACCACGCTGCTGCGAGCTATTGGCGGATTGCTGACATCCTATGAGGGAACGATCCTGCTTGGTGAACATACGCCAGATGAAGCTCGCCGCAAACGGATGATCAGCCTGATGTTTCAGCAGCCCGTGCTGCTTCCCTGGCTGAATATTCACCAGAATGTCGAGGTGCCCTTGCGCATCGCCGGCCGCAAGCGCAAAGAACGGCGCAGCATTGCCTGCCATTTTCTCGAAACGGTTGGGCTGAGCAGTTTCACGCGAGCGTATCCGCATCAGTTATCCGGTGGCATGCAGCAACGGGCAGCCCTGGCACGCGCCCTCTCGTTTGCACCCGCTGTGCTGCTGATGGATGAACCATTCGGCGCACTGGATGAGATGACGCGTGAGCAGATGAACGCGGAATTGCTGCACATCTGGCAAGCCACCCGTCCCACCGTGCTGTTCGTCACGCATTCGCTTTCCGAGGCGGTGTTTCTGGCTGACCGCGTGATTATGCTCTCCGCACAGCCCGGTCGCGTTGTCGCAGATACGCCCATTCTGCTGCCCCGTCCGCGCACGGTCTCGCTGTTTGAACAGGATGATTTTTTGCGCTACGTTGCGGAGTTGCGGCGCAAACTGCGCAGCTAAGATGCAGTTGCCAAACTAGAATGGGGAGTGTGAGGGAACCTGGTTCCCTCACACTCCCACTTGAAAAACCATTACATTATGTCAAACTTTATACGAACGCGAAAATCCCGCATGCAACGGCCGCTCGCGGCACTGCTCGTTTTCCTTGTGCTGCTGGCGTTTTTGCAGTGGGGCGTGCCGCTGCTCGACGTGCCCGCCTATATCCTGCCCAGGCCATCCAGCATGGTTGCCCGTCTACTGGACCCGGAGAGCAACCTGCTCAAGCACTTTGCGATTACCACGCTGGAAGGGGTGGGTGGCTTTCTGCTTGGTAGCCTGTTCGGTTTCCTGTTGGCAGTCGTGTTTGTGCATGTACCGCCGCTTGAGGACGCGCTCTATCCCTGGGCGGTTATCTCGCAGACAATTCCGCTGGTTGCGCTGGCTCCGTTACTGGTCATATGGTTTGGCAATGGAATGTTGCCCCGTATGGCAATGTCAGCCCTCTTCACCTTCTTTCCTGTGCTGGTCAACACCACGCAGGGGCTACGGCTGGCGGAGCGCGAAACGCTGGACCTGCTGCACTCCTATGCTATCAACCGCTGGCAACTCTTCTGGATACTGCGCTTGCCAAAGAGCCTGCCCTATCTCTTCAGCGGCTTGAAAATTGGCTCAACACTGGCTATTATTGGGGCTATCGTGGGTGAGTTTGCCGGGGCTGCGCAGGGGCTGGGGTTTGTGATTACCGTCTCGACCTATCACCTGGAAACAGACCAGACCTTCGCGGCAATTGCCGCTGCTTCGCTGCCGGGCATCGCACTCTACCTACTGCTCGTGCAGTTGGAGCGCAGGATAGTGTTCTGGCAGGAGCGGGTGTGAACGAGAAGGGAGAATGGAGAATGGAGAATGGAGAATGGAGAAGGGAGAAGGGAGAAGGGAGAATGGAGAAGGGAGAATGAGGAGGCTATTATGAATTTCATTAACCC
>CAYFVX010000254.1:0-6328 GCA_964346425.1 uncultured Chloroflexaceae bacterium
ATGAAGACCCCTATCAAATACCCATGCGCATCTACCCGGCTATTCACTATACGATGGGTGGTCTGTGGGTAGATTATAATTTGATGAGCACTATTCCTGGTTTGTTTGTGCTTGGCGAGGCGAATTTCTCCGACCACGGTGCCAATCGGTTGGGAGCGAGTGCGTTGATGCAGGGGCTTGCGGACGGGTATTTTGTTATTCCGTTTACGATTGGTGATTATCTGGCCCAGTCGTCACCAATAGAAAAGGTGGAGGTGACGCATACGGCGTTTCTGGAAGCAGAGACGAAAGTGGGCAAGCAGATTGAGCGGTTGCTGAATGTGAAGGGGCAGCGCACTGTTGATTCGTTCCATAAGGAGTTGGGACGGATTATGTGGGAATATTGTGGCATGGGTCGCAATGAGGATGGGCTGAAGGAGGCACTGCAAAAGATTCCGAAACTGCGTGAGGAGTTCTGGCAGAATGTGCGTATTCCGGGTGTCAATCGTGAGTTGAATCAGACGCTGGAACGAGCTGGCAGGGTCGCGGATTTTCTGGAGTTGGGCGAGTTGATGTGCATTGATGCGTTGCATCGCAATGAGTCGTGCGGGGGGCATTTCCGCGAGGAGAGCCAGACCGCTGAGGGGGAAGCTTTGCGCAACGATGATGAGTTTCGTTTTGTTTCTGCCTGGGAGTTTACGGGCGATAGCAAGCAACCGGCGTTGCATAAGGAGCCGCTGGAATTCGAGTATGTGAAGCTCACGCAGCGGAGCTACAAGTGATGACCAATGATGCGTGCCGCTTTTTGCTCGATGATTGTTTAATCATGGGGTTGATTGCTGGTTGGGCGGCGTTGATTGTTCATCACACAAGGAGCTATATTCTATGAAACTGAAGCTACGTATCTGGCGGCAAAAAAGTCATGAAGAACGTGGGGCTTTTCAAACGTATGAGATGACGGATGTCAGCCCGGATATGTCATTTCTGGAAATGCTTGATTTGCTCAATGAAGATTTGACGGAGAAGGGGGCTGAGCCGGTTGCGTTTGACCATGATTGCCGCGAGGGTATTTGTGGTATGTGTGGTCTGGTTATCAATGGTATTCCGCATGGGCCGCATAAGGCGACAACGAACTGTCAGTTGCACATGCGCTCGTTTAAGGATGGTGATACGATTACGGTTGAGCCCTGGCGGGCGAAGGCGTTTCCTGTCCTCAAGGATTTGATTGTTGATCGCGGGGCGTTCGATGCGGTTATTCAGAATGGTGGGTTTATTACTGCACCCACCGGCACGTCGCCGGATGCACATTCGGTGCTGGTGCCCAAGCCAGCGGTGGATCTTTCGATGGATGCAGCCTCGTGCATTGGCTGTGGCGCCTGTGTTGCGGCGTGTCCAAATGCGTCGGCAATGCTGTTTGTTTCGGCGAAAGTTGCTCATCTGGGGTTGTTGCCCCAGGGACAACCGGAGCGTTATGAGCGGGTGTTGACGATGGTGCATGCGATGGATGAGAGTGGCTTTGGGGGGTGTACGAATATTGGGGAATGCTCTGAGGCATGCCCGAAGGAAATACATCTGGATTTCATTGCCCAGATGAATCGTGACTTGCTGGTTGCGAGTTTTAAGAAGGGGCGAAAGAAAGCCTGATAAGGAAAGGTTCTGTTTGATGCCCGTTTTTGTGGCTTCAACCACAAAAACGGGCATCAAACACCTGGTCTGGTTATTTGCCCCATTTTCATGGGTTTGGTAGCACCACAGAATACCGTGGAGTATCCTCAACGGGGTTGACCCAGGGGAGCACGAGGGGACTGTGTCCCCTCGCAACCCCACGATAAAACGCCGTCCACGATGTTTCGTGGTGCTACCATGGGTTTCCTGGTTTAAGTAATCGCTTACACCAGGAAACAGGTAACATAGAAAGCGACCCCATCTGGTTGTCGTGGCTCACAGGGTTGGTCTATTATGAATCAGTTAGCAGCCGGAAACGAACATACTGCTGGTGTTCTTTTTTTGAAAGAGAAAAGCGATCAGTTAGAAGCATGGATGCTGCATGCATCCATGCCTTTTTTTGTGCGTGCGTTGAACGATAGGTGGTCGGTGTTGTTTGTGCGCGATGATAAGCTTGAACAACCAGAAACTGTTGAGACGTTGATTGAGTGTTCCAAGTTCATCAATATGCTGTATTTTATGCATCATGAGGATTGGGGCTGGGGGTATCGTGCGTTTGTGAATGGCTTTGAGGTGGCGCATTTTTTTGATGATTACCATTTCGACCATACGTTGGCAATTGAGCTGGCGAAAGAGCGACATCCTGAGATTGAAGATATTTTGTTTTTTTTGTATTTTGAGAAGGATGGGCGAGCACTGCTGGATTCGCTGGTGGAAGAGATTAATACAAACCGGATGTATATCGAGCAGCAATTTGAGCAGAAGAATGTGCAGGCATTTGAGGTATTTGGGGTTTCTGCGGAGAAGATTGCTGCGCTCGACCGCTTGATTTCGGTGAAAGGGTTGCGCGAGCAACGGCTCCACTGGCGGCATGTGGAGGAGTTTAAGGAGTTGCTGGGCTTTCCTGCGTTTAATCGGATGAATTTCCGCTATATTGTGAATATTTTTGGCACGGGGATTGTCAAGGGGCAGCGGTGATCTCAATAAAGGAGAATGATTGAAAAAACGCAGAGGCGCAAAGCCGCAGAGATGCAGAGAAGGGATCAAGGGTGTCTTTGTGATAATAATGCTGCTTTATCAGGGCAGGAAGGTTCTATCAGATACGGATAATGACTTCCACCACAGATGAACACAGATATACACAGATAGATGGTATTCCATAGCTCTTTTTTGTACGGTTTCTGTGTCTCCGTGTCTCCGTGGTGAAAAGAAAGTATTCATCCGACCGGGTATTCTCTTTGCTGTTCGTATACCGCGACGGTTTCCTCCGCGACTTGTTTCCACGTAAAACGCTGCGCCTGCAGCAGGCTTCTTCTTTTGAGTTCTTCGCGTAGAATAGTCCCTTTGGTGACGCGGCTGAGGGTGGTTGCCCATGCATTGACGTCGTGCGGGTCCAGGGTCATTGCAGCCTGTCCAACGACTTCGGGCAGGCTGCTGGCGTTGCTGCTGATGACGGGTGCTCCGCATGCCATTGCTTCGAGCGGTGGCAGGCCAAAGCCTTCGTAGGTGCTGGGAAAGGCAAAGACGGTGCAGCTTTGATAGAGAAGAGGCCCATCTTCGTGGGGGACTTCTATGCAATGCACCAGGTTTTTGAGGCGCGTTTTTTTGATGCGTTTTTCCAGATCGGGGAACAGGTGGCGGTTGTTGCTAAGCGCACGGCCGGCGATAACGAGGGGGATGGGAGATTCTTTCTGGTGGCGCATCTGGGCCAATGCTTGGATGAGTATGCCGACGTTTTTGCGCACATCCAGGCCGCCGACGTAGTAGATGAAGTCGCCGGTGAGTTGGTAGCGGCGGGCGACTTCGCGTTTTACGGCGTTCTGGTCGGCGGCTGGTTGGTAGCGTTCGTCGGCGGCAAGCATGATGGCGGAGATGTTTTCGCCGGTTATGTTGAAATGTTTGATGATGTCCTGGCGACTGTGCTGCGAGAAGGTGATGAGGTGGGCGGAGCGGCGGGCGGTTTGCCGCACGAGGGCCATATATGCGCGGACGAGCATGTTGCCGCGATAGGCGGGCAGGATGAGCGGGATGATGTCGGGGATAGTGGTGACGACTGGGACGGCACTATGATAGGGTGGGGCAAAGTAGGGGATGTGCAGGATGGTTCCGTGCTGGTTGTTTTTTGTGAGCCTGTGGGTTATCTGGGGGATTCTGATTTGTTCAAACCAGAGTTTTGCCAGGTTTTTGTTGCGCTGGTCAAAGGGGGTGTTCAGGGTGAGGGTTGAGACGGCGACGGGTGGTTCGGGCGTCGGGTCTTGGGTGGCTGGCAGCAGGAGGGTGTAGCGATGCTGGGGGGCAACGCGAGGTAGCCAGCGTATGAGGCCGTGCAGGTATTGCCCGCTGCCTACGTTGGGTTGGTTCCAGAAGGTGCCGTTGATCAAGATGTGCATGGTGTGTTCTTTCTTGTGCCAGGCTGGTGGTTTGTGTTCATACCAGGTTCGGATAATGACTTCTACCACAGATGAACACAGATGAACACAGATGACCTTGTTTTCCTCTTTGCATCTCTACATCTCTGCGTCTCTGTGCCTCTGCGTTTACCAAAGGAATCAGGCGAACATGGTATCACTGGTGTATTGTAACCGATTATTGGGTGTTTTAAGATATCAGGCAGGTTACGTTTTGCCAGTCGACTTGTTGTCTCTGTTGTTTCCGTGGTGAAAAGAAACTATTCAATCCAAACCTGGTATGACTCATCCACAGCGCAGCAGACGGATGGTTTTGCTGCAAAAGAGACGGTCTTTTGGGCATATCCAGCGGTTACAAACCGCTGCTACGATTCTCGGTGTGGTTCTTGAACAGGAAAAATCTCTACCCATGTGGGCAGGAGTGATGAGGGAGAATGGTGATGGGAACGATATTGCGGCGGCAACCTCTGTAGCAGGGGTTGCCGCCTGTTCCTGGTCTACGGTCTCCGGTCTTTCGTCCTCGGTATACTACTGTCCATCGTCCACCATCTACTGTCCACCGCGGTGGCAGGGTGGGGGGGGGACGAAGTCTTCGGGTGGTATGGGTTCACCGGGTGGACGGATTTCAAAGAAGAGGACACGCTCGATCTGGCTTTCGACTTCGTCGGTTTCTTCGCTCAGAAAGTACATTTTCCAGTAGCCATAGGCGGCGTCCGCCGGGGCGTTCCAGGTGATGTCTACGCGCCCGTCGGGGTTGGAGCCGATGTAGCGTTCGTCGTCGTAGTCGTATTTGCGGCCATTGGGGTCTTCTGCCCAGTAGCGCACGAGGGTGCGGGCCGGGAAGCCGGTGGCGTAGAAGTTGAAGTCGGTGTTGGGATAGCCGATGAATGGCTCTACTGCGCCTATGCAGGTCGGGTTGACGGGGGTGGTTTGCTGCGATGTTTGTGCGGCGGATGGGTTGATCTCAAAGTAGAGCGAGTATTCTCTGCCGCTTTCTTCGCCGCGGGCGGTCACTTTCCAGACACCGGGTGCTGCGTTGTATGGAGCTTTCCAGTGCCAGGTCTGCGGGTTGTTTTGTGTTTTGAACCAGTAGCGGAGGTCATCGGCGATGAGTTGGCCGTTGGGGTTTTCAAACCAGTAGCCAACGCGTTCACCGTCCAGGCCCCAGACTTTGAATGCAAAGTTGGTGCCCGGACTTCCGACCGCCGGGGTGACGGTGGCTCCAGGTGGGTTGGACGGGATGGATGCTGGTTGTTGGGTGCTCTGGTCGGCAGCGGGTGGGAGCACGAGGAATTGGATAACCTGTTGCTGCTGGCTTTCTTCGCCACGGGCGACGGCGGTCCAGTAGCCGGGGGTTGCGTCGTAGGGAACTTGCCAGCGCCATTCGATGGTGTTGTCGAAGGCATGCACGGCGTAGCGATAGCGGTTGGCGTAGATGCGACCATTGGGGTCGTTGAACCAGTAGCCGACACGTTCGCTGCTGAAGCCCGTTGCTGAGAAGAAGAACATGGTGCCGGGCGGGCCTTCGGTGGGGTAGACGCTGTGGTGCGGTGCGGGCAGGCTGGCCTGGACCGGTTGCGCAGCCGGGAGTGCGCCAATGGTGACGAAGGTGATGAGCAAGATGCTCAGGATGGGGAGTATCTGGCGGTATCGCATATTTTTTCCTCCATTGGTGTTTCTGAAAGTTGGGTGTTTTGTAACATTCAATTTCTTTCATAATACCATGTGGTTCAGTGGAGGGAAAGAGGTTGGGGGGGCCAGGTGGCAATGCTTGAAAAATCCTATGAAAGTGCGGGCAGGGACTCACACAACGGCGCAAAGACGCAAAGGACCGGGCAGGAGCGGGCAGTACCGCACGCAAAGGCGCAAAGATGCAAAGGACCGGGCAGGAAATGGCTGGTTGCCAAATTTGGTGTTATTGCTGTTCTATTGCCAGCCATTCGATTTCGAGCCATTGGTGCTGTGAGGTTGCCAGCAAGCCCCAACCAAAACGGCCCCACGGTTTGACGATCATGTACTGGTTGTCTACCCACGTAACAAAGCAGAGGTTGCCCTGCGGTGAGGGGGCATGGTCCAGCACTGGCACGCCATCTACGCAGAATCGGGAGGTTGTTTTGCCCCATTCGATGGTGTAGATGTGCCAGTCGGTCATGCTGGTGGGAATGGGAGCTTCGCGGATGCGCAGGATGCGCTGGATGGGGGGCCAGATGTTGCGGTAGAGCATAGGCAGGTTCATGAGTGGGACGGCGATGGGGGCAAACGGCGCGAGGGCCAGG
>CAYFVX010000255.1:0-6324 GCA_964346425.1 uncultured Chloroflexaceae bacterium
CGATTGTGGCGCAGCACGTGCGCGAACTGGCGGAACGTTCGAAGGGAGCGACCGGCCAGGTACGCGAAATTCTGGAGGAAATCCAGCGGGCAACGAATGCCGCCGTGATGGTGACGGAAGAGGGGACGAAAGGCGTGGAAGTAGGCGTCAAGCAGGCGACCAGTGCGGGTCAGGTTATCCACGAGATAGCCACCGAAGTCGAAAATGAGTCACAGGCAAGTGTGCAGATGGCAACGGCCGCGCAGCAGCAGACGGCGGGTATTGAGCAAATTGGGCAGGCGATGATCGCTATCCAGCAAAGCTCAACGCAGACGCTCACCAGCACCCGCCAGGCTGAGCAGGCCGCGAAAGACTTGAACTCGCTGGCGCAATCGTTGCAAAATGCCATTGCTGCCTATCACCTGTGATACCAGTGATGAGTGATAAGTGAAGAGTGATGAGTGACTGCAATGCGCTCTATCGTGCCAGTCAATATAAATAATCACTCGAATTTGGTATGATGTATCATGTTTGCAGGGATTGAAAGGAAAAAAGCATGCATATCCAGGATTTCTACGCAGATCCGTCCATACGCCATATTCTGCATGAACGGGCGAAAAATCTCGCATCCTCCGTTGTTGAGGATAATGGCTTCGAGCAAGGCGATGAATTGCTCACCTTTCGTCTGGGTGATGGTGGGTATAGTGTCCCGGCGCAGTTTATCCGTGAGGTGCATCCGCTTGGCTCCTGTACCCGCCTGCCGATGACACCATCGTTTGTGGTGGGTCTGGTCAATGTCCGCGGAAAAATATTGACGGCTCTGGATATTCGTCCTTTGCTCAATATTGCGCAGACTCCACTCCTGGAAGAGAGTTTTCTGGTCATCGTTGGCACCAATGAGGCTGCGCTTGCGCTGCTGGCAGATAGCGTGGTCGAGGTGCAGCACATGGAGAGCGAGGTCACGCCAGCACTCTCGGCCGTCGCCGGCCAGGGGACATCATGGGTCCAGGGCATAGACCAGCACTTGAATGTCGTGATTGATCTGCCGCAAATGCTGGCCGACCCACGGTTGGTGGTGCAGGATGAGACGGTATAGGAGGAACAGCAATGCTTACGGAAAGTGAAATCAAAGCCCAGGTGATGGCTGCATTTCAAGAAGAGCAGGTGGAGCACTGCGAGAACATCAATGACCTGTTGCTCGAACTGGAACGGGTTACGGAAGATGCTAGAACGCAGGAGTTGGTAAATCTGCTCTTCCGCGAGGCGCATAGTCTCAAGGGAGGAGCGCGGGCAACTGGTCTGGAAGATATTGAGCGGATTGCGCATCGTATGGAAGATGTGTTCGGCGCGGTGCGCCAGCATTCCCTCGAATTGACGCCGGAGATATGTGATGTGTTGTATGCGCTGGTGGATGCTATCGGTATCCTGATGCAGCAAGTCACGGCACAGCGTACTCCTGATAGAACGCCCTATACCCCGCTGCTGGAGCAACTTTCGGCATTTCTCACGGAGGTACCGGCACCGGCAGCAACGGACGAAACGGTGCAGGTGCAGCAACCAACCAGTCAGCCGTCTGCTGCCGCCAGTTCACCACAAGCGGTAAGTGAACCGGCCGCAGACCCCGTAGCCGGGCAACAGGCAGAGGATGCTGCTGTTCAATCGCAATCGTTTGAAGCGGGAGAGCCAGAGGTTGCCCCTGCGGTAGCCGTATCTCCCACAGAGCCAGCAGAGCCAGCCGTCACTGCTGCGCCGCAGGCCGCGGCTGAAGCAACGCCAGAGATGGATGCATCTGCTGACGAGCAACCACCAGCAGACAAAGCGACTTCTTCTGCGGCATCGCAGGAACCATCTGCGGAGGCTGCTCCATCATCTGCGGCCGCCGAACCCAACGCGCCGGATGAGCCGGTGCGTTGGGAGACGGCAAGCTCGACAGTGCGCCTCTCGACGACCTTGCTGGATAACCTGCTGAATGAAACGGGCGAACTGATTACCACCGCCGTTCGGAGCCAGCAACGGGCGCGTGAGACACGCAACCTTGCAGACATCCCGGCCCGCTGGCGGCAGACCTGGCGGCATATCCAGCCGCTCCTGCAAAAGATATATCAGGAGCACCAGGGAGATATGCCTACCGTTCATCACCTGACGGAGCATCTGGGAGCCTTGAGTGGGCGCATGCTGGCATCCAATGCAGCAAACTCGGCGCAGCAAGAAATCAAGATTTTGCTTGATGCCTTGATGCAGGCGAACCAGGCGATGGCTCATCTGGAAAACCAGCTTACCGACCACGTGCGCGAGAGCAATGATGAAGCCTCGCGGCTTTCAGCTATCACCAATCGGTTGCACGACCAGATACGCGCTACTCGGATGCTGCCGCTCACCACGTTGCTCAATCCATTGCATGTGCAGGTGCGCGAGATGGCACGTTCCAGCGACAAACGTATTGTGCTGGATACGGATGATGGACAGGCCGAGGCCGACCGCGAAGTGCTGGACAATCTGCGTGAGGTGTTGCTGCATCTGCTGCGTAACGCGGTGGACCATGGGATTGAGCCGGCAGCAGTACGCCGTGCGGCCGGCAAGCCGGTTGACGGGCATGTGCGGGTGCAATCCGTGGTGAGTGGTGACTATCTCGAAATCACCGTTCAGGATGATGGGGCTGGCCTGGATAAGGAGACGATAAAGCACCGTGCGCTGGCAGGTGGTATGTTGAGCGAGAGTGATATTGATCGGCTCAGTGAGACCGACCTGGTAGACCTGATTTTTCTACCGGGTTTCTCGACCCGCCAGGCGGTGGATACCCTCTCCGGCCGGGGGGTAGGGCTGGATATTGTACGTTCACGTACCGAGCGCATGCATGGGCATGTCTCGGTGCAGAGCGTGGCAGGTAAAGGGTGTACGTTTACCATTCGTGTGCCGCTGTCGCTCACCAGCACGCACGGGTTGTTGCTCAAGGTGGGGCAGACAACCTACATGCTGCCGCTTGAATCGATCCAGCGTATTATTGCTGTCAAGCCGCAGGATATACGTATTGTGGAAGGCTGTGAAGCTCTGCTGCTGGATAATAAGCCGGTGAAGTTGCTGCATCTGGCCGAATTGCTTGGTGAAACACCCCATCAACCAGGGGAACGAACAGATAACACCAATAATGGTAAAGCCAGCCAGCGGCGCGAGGCTCATGGGCGTTCGCTGGCATTGCTGATGGGCAATGGCGAGCGGCAGGTTGTGTGTTTGATAGATGATGTGCTCGGCGAGCAGGAGCTTGTTATCCATCGGCTACCATTTCCGCTGCAACGCGTGCGGTTTATTGCCGGCGCGACCCTGCTGGAAAATGGACAGGTGGTGCCGATTCTCGATCCGGTTGATTTATTGCGGTCAGCGATTGGCTCACACACTTCTATCAAACTGGTGGATGAGCAAGATATGGTCGCCTTGCAGATACCCACAATTGTGGTGGCGGATGACTCGATTACCACCCGCACGCTGGAGAAAAATATTCTGGAAGCTGCCGGCTATCAGGTACATATGGCGACGGATGGCATTGAGGCACTGGATACGCTCCAACATTTGATCAATGATAATGGGTGTGACCTGTTATTGAGTGATATAGATATGCCCAATTTGAATGGATTTGAGTTGACCGAAAAGGTTTGTAAAGATCCGGAGCTGAAGCATGTACCGGTTGTTCTGGTCACATCGCTCGATTCGGCGGCTGACCGGGAGCGGGGCATGGCGGCCGGTGCTTCCGCCTATATTGTCAAACGCTCATTTGACCAGCAGGAGTTGCTGGACACGATTGAGCAGTTGGTCTAACGAGAAAGGAGAGGGTCGTGATGCAGGCTCTTACTGATAAAACCCGCCAATCTGCGCTCAGTATGTTCGATGCAAACCTTGCGCAGGGGATTTCCCAGATGGTCACGTTTTGTATCGAGACGCAGGAATATGGGTTACCGATTGCGCACGTGCAGGAGGTCGTTCGCTTGCCTGCGCTGACAACGGTGGCTGGCGCACCGCCTGCCTGTTGTGGTATGCTACGGTTGCGAGGAAACTATATTCCAGTGCTGGATGGACGCATTCTCATGGGGTTGCAGCCATCGTACAATCTGAATAATCAGATTATTATTCTTGGGCGCACCCATCCCGTGATGGGATTGCTGGTTGACCAGGTCAACGATGTTCGCCCGTTGCCGGTTGACAACTGGACACCCTTTCATAAACAAACCTCCACGCCAGTATTGCAAGGAGTTGTGACGAGTGGCGATAGTTCGATTTTGCTATTTGATATTGACGCGCTCACCGATTTGATGCCGATGGATACCATACACGAGCCAGAGAATAGATAATTTCACTGAAGAGGAGCGAGAGACTGATGAAGCGTGAAGGCGATTATACCCAGATGTACCTGGTAGTCTGGTTGACACCCGTAGCGATGGCGGTCGCATTATTTTTACTCAATGCGCTGGTTCCTGATTGGCGTTGGGCAAATGAGCCTGTTCATTCATCAATGGAAGCGATAGGTGGCATTGCGGCGGTCATGATGGCATTGTTTCTCCTGCAGCGAGAAAAAGATGAATATAGTGGTGAACTCGTCCTGGTTGCTGTTGGCTTGATTGGTATGGGCTTGCTAGATACTATTCATGCGTTGCTTCATCCGGGTGTTGCCTTTGTCTTTCTGCATAGTATGGCAAGTTTCTTAGGTGGCTTATTTTTTGCGCTGATCTGGCTACCCCGTTCCTGGACGAAGAAGCACTTTACCGATCAAAACTGGATACCCTGGACGGCTGGTATCCTGACGATCCTCTTTGGTACCGGGGCTGCGCTACGTCCTGACCTGCTGCAACCTATGACGTATGAAGGTGGTGGTGGCTTTACCGCGGCGGCGACGGGTATCAATGTGGGGGCGGGTTTGCTCTTTCTGGTCGCGATACCCCGCTTTATGGGCGATTATAAGCGCACAAACCAGTCCGTGTTTTTCCTCTTTCTCTGCCTGGCATTGCTGTTTGGGCTTTCCGAGTTGACTTTCAAGTTCTCGTCGTTGTGGGATGCTGGCTGGTGGTTGTGGCATCTGGTGCGGCTGGTTGCCTATTTGCTGGCACTCTGGTTTCTGGGGTTGGGGTATGTGGAGATGGCCGCCGAGCAGAAACGGGTGCAGCAAGAGATTGCGCTGCATCGGGACAATCTGGAACGGGTGGTGGAAGAGCGTACTGCCGAACTGGAAGAACAAACACTTGCGCTGCGACAGAGCCAGGAGTCGCTGCAAATTGCCGTGCGCGACTATTCCCATTTTGCTGAACAGGTTGCGCAGGGCGATCTCTCCGTGCGGATTTCCCCCAATGGCAACATGGAACTCAATGCCCTGACGGACAATTTAAACCACATGGTTGCGGGACTTGGCACGATGACGAACAAGGTGCGTGACGCTGCCTCCAACATAGCCTCCTCTGCGGCGGAAATTCTTTCGGTTGCCTCGCAACAGGCATCGAGCGCTACGCAGCAATCTTCCGCCATCACTCAAGCAACCACAACCGTTGAAGAGATCAAGCGCATTTCGCAGCAAACGGCACAGCAGGCCGGGCAACTGGCACAGGAAAGTCAGGCAATGCTGCAAGTCGCGCATCAGGGAACGCAGACGGTGGAAGAGACGATCAATGGCATGGGCCAGATTCGCCAGCGGGTGGAGAGTATTGCGCAGACAATTCTCTCGCTGTCGGAGCAGACGCAGGCGATTGGTTCGATTACCACCACGGTGAGCGAGATTGCCGACCAGAGCAATATGCTGGCCCTGAATGCGGCCATAGAAGCAGCCCGCGCCGGTGAGCAAGGCAAAAGTTTTGCGGTGGTTGCGCAGAATGTGCGTGAACTGGCTGAGCGCAGCAAATCGGCAACAGCGCAGGTGCAGGAAATTCTGAATGAAATCCAGCGAGCAACGAATGCGGCCGTGATGGTGACGGAAGAAGGTTCGAAGGGCGTGGAACTGGGCGTCAAACAGGCTGGCGAGGCCGGGCAGGTAATTCATCAGATTGCCGAGGAGGTAGAACAGGGTTCGCAGGCCAATACGCAGATGGCGGCGGCCGCTCATCAGCAAACGACGGGTATGGAGCAAATTGGGCAGGCCATGCAATCTATCCAGCAGGCAACCAAAGAGTCGCTGGCGAGCACGCGGCAGGCAGAGACGGCCGCCCGCGACCTGCATAATCTGGCGCAGTCATTGCAGGAAGTCATCAAAGAGTATCGGATGTAGGGTTTTCGTGAGCAGTGGGTAGTGGGTCTCAATGGGTGTCACCCGTGGGTGCGTGAGGGAACGAGGTTCCCTCACACTCCCCATTCTGGTGGGGTCTATTGTTTTTT
>CAYFVX010000256.1:0-6311 GCA_964346425.1 uncultured Chloroflexaceae bacterium
ATATGGTTCGTGACCATCCACTGGTAGGCATCGGCATTGGCAACTATGCAAACGCCTACGAAGCAACCAACACCTTTCAGATGAAACCCTATGCCATCGATCCGTGGTATACTGCGCATGTTCATGCGCATAACTACTATTTGCATATCACTGCGGAATCGGGACTGACAGGTTTTGTCGCATATCTTCTCCTTATAGGATTCGCATTTGTGCAGGCATATGCAACGCTCCAAAAAAGAACCCGCTGGTTTTATCATAGCATTATCATTGGATGTTGTGGTATCATGGGGGCTATTGCTGTGCATAATCTTTTTGAAAACTTGCACGTTTTGAACATGGGTATTCAGATAGGTGCAGTCTGGGGAACTATCACAGCTCTGGAAAAAGCAAAAAACGAAGGATAACCATTAATTATCGGGGAAGGCTTGAGGAAACAAGATGAGAGAAACCAGTGATATATCATTCCCTCATGAGGAAGAACAACCATTGGAAAGACCAGAAGCACATTTCGATGGACCAGAAGAAGAAGAAGCAGAAGTTGCCCGTGGTGGATTTAAGCTCTGGGAAAAGCTCCGTAGTCCACGTACCCTGATTTCTTTTGGTCTGGCTCTCGCCATCATCCTTTTTGCTTTTCGCGGGTTAAACCTTGACCCGCGACAGGTCTGGCTCCATATGCAAAGTGCCAACCTGAGTTTGATGATCGCTGGCTTCCTGGTTTTCTATCTCACCTTCCCGCTCCGCGCAATCCGCTGGCGCATGCTCCTGAACAATGCGCATGTCCCGGTCTCTGAAGGTAAGAAAACCTGGTCCTCACTGCCAGCCCTCATCGAATATATCTATCTCTCCTGGTTTGCCAACTGTATCGTGCCAGCCAAACTGGGCGACGCCTATCGGAGCTACCTGTTGAAACACAATGGCAAGGTCTCCTTTTCTTCAACACTTGGCACCATTTTCGCCGAACGCTTGCTGGATATGCTGGCACTGTTTGGTCTGCTGGTCTTCTCTGGCTGGTTCACCTTTGGCTCGCGCATGCCAGGCGAAACCCGACTCGTGTTTGTCTTTGGAGCCTTGCTCGTCGTCGTTATTCTCACCGCCCTGGCAAGCATGCGCTGGCTCAGTCCCTACATTCATCGCTTCCTGGAAGGGCACGAACTGCTGGCTTCCCGGCGGGTTCACGAAATCTATGGAAAATTTGAACAGGCCGCATTGCGCTCCTTTCGCCCTGGCATTCTCCCCAGCCTTATCGTAATTACTGGGGGGGTCTGGTTGCTTGAAGGCTTCCGACTATTCTTTGTGCTGCAGTCGCTCGGTGCGGCTGGCTTGCACCTGACCATCTCAGCCACCATCTTTGTCGCTCTTGCCTCAGCACTGTTGACCGCGCTCCCGCTTACACCGGCTGGCCTGGGCGTGATTGAAGGAACTATCACCGTCGTTCTCATCAAATTTTTCGCCGTGCAAGAAGACCTGGCAGGAGCAGTGACGTTTCTCGACCGTTTGATCAATTTCTGGAGTGTTATATTTCTCGGATTCTTTCTGTATCTCATAAGCAAACGCAAATAAACCGATAGGAAGATACGGAACAAACGGATTATGACAGAATAACTCATGATAGTCGGCATTGACTATACGGCTGCTGCATGGCAAGGTGCAGGTATTGGCCGCTACACGCGCGAACTCATCCGCACCGCTGTCGCAATGGGAGGACCCTTCCGCTATATCTTGTTCTACGCGGCTGGCGGACTCCCAAAGCAGAGTCCCTACAAGTCCGAGCTTCAACAGATGTGTGCCACATTCGAGCACGTTCACGCCCTCCCGCTCCCTTTCACACCACGTCTGCTGACTATCCTCTGGCAACGGCTCCGCCTCCCCCTGGCTATCGAATATTTTACCGGCCGGCTCGACATCGTGCATGCCCCTGATTTTGTCCTGCCCCCCACCAGAGCACGCACCATCCTGACCGTTCACGACCTGACGTTTCTGACCCACCCCGATTGTTTCGAGCCAGCACTCCAGACCTATCTGGCACGGGGCGTCCCCAAACATTTGCAGCGTGCCGATCTCATCCTGGCAGACTCACACGCAACACGACGCGACCTCAACCGTCTGCTCGATATATCGTTCGAGCAAAGTGTAGTTATCTATCCCGGCATTGCCGACCGATTCAGACCACGCGAAAGAAAACACCTGGAACTAGAGCGGCAACAGCTTGGACTACCAGAGCAATTTCTCTTATTCGTGGGTACTATCGAACCACGCAAAAACCTGGTTCGCCTGCTTGAAGCCTTCAGCCAACTCCGCCAGAGCGGAACCTATCCCGACCTCCATCTGGTGATCGCTGGTCGAAAAGGCTGGCTCTATGAAGAGGTATTTGTGGCCGTGCAACGTTTCAACCTTGCATCCCATCTGCATTTTCTCGATTTTGTAGATGACGATATGCTGCCAACGTTGTATAATTTAGCAGAGGCATTGGTCTACCCCTCACGGTACGAAGGCTTTGGGCTTCCCGTTGCCGAAGCACTCGCCTGTGGTACCCCCGTGGTCACCACGTATGTCGCCAGCCTCCCCGAAGTTGCAGGTCAGGCAGCTATCCTGGTAGACCCCTATGATAGTCAGTCTATCGAGGCAGGCATCAAGCAAGCTCTGCGACATCAGCAACAGTTGCGCAAGGTTGGCCCACAACAGGCCCAACGCTTTACCTGGGAACAATCGGCACGGGCTTTACTCGCCTGCTATTTGAGAGTTTTGCAAGCAAAGACGTAGGAGTATGTATGACACAGCAACAGGACTTGTCCGCAGAGGCAGTTACTACCCCCATAGAGATGACGACAGGTCGCTGGTATACCCTGGCACGTCTGATATCGCAAATTGTTCATCCAATGATAACCACCACGCTGTGCTTTCTTATCATTGGGCTGTATGCTATATCAAACTGGCAGTTCGGTCTTGCATGGGCAGTATTCATCATCCTTATCGAAATAGTTCCACCAACCACATTTTTCCTTATCCGATTACGGCAAGGTGCGTATAGCGACGAAGAAGTATCAGTGCGGCACCAGCGCAACGAACTCTACTTCTTTACGTTCGTCACCTCGGTCTTGAGTATCATCTTCCTTATCCTTATTCAAGCACCCTTCCCATTTATTGCCTTACTCTGTAGTGGTTCGCTCCTCAATATCGCAAATTGGGGCGTCAACGTGTTCTGGAAAATCAGTGTTCACGCATCCACGGCTGCCATGTGTGCCACCATAGCAATGCTCTACTCACAACCACTGGGGATATTGCTCTGGGGAAGCGTGCTGGCAGTTGGCTGGAGTCGGGTGCGCACTCGCAACCACACGCCCTTGCAAGTCTTCGCTGGTATTAGTCTTGCAACACTCATTACGGTTACGGTCTTTAGCCTGTCTGGTCTGGTGTAATATGAGTCACTGTTTTATTTCCTACCATCAAGATGACAAAGCATTCGCGCAAGCAATCCAACAAGAAATAGAGAAAGCCGGCATCCCCACATGGAGAGACCCGGAAAAAACAGCCAGCAGAAAATGCTGGCACTTGCCCATTGAGCAAGCCCTCCGCGAATCGTTCGCCGTGTTGCTTCTGTTCTCGTCCGCTTCCAGAGCCTGCGAGTGTGTTACCTATGAATGGGCATTTGCGCTTGGGGCTGGCATCCGGGTTATCCCACTCCGCGTAGAAAAAAGCGAGATGCACCCGCGCCTCGAACTGCTCCCCCACCTGGATTTTACGCAATCGTCTCACTCCCCGTGGCAAGACTTGCTCAAAACGCTCCATGAGGCATCAGGCTATCAATTTTCCCAACCTGCTGCCGAGGAAGAAGCCCCACCTGCCTCGACACAAGAACCACAAAAAGAGAGTCCTGCAAAACGACGCAAGCCCCGCGCCCCAGAAACCGGTTCGCTGGAAGCATCATTGCAGGCCGACCATGCCGCAGTACGTGAAACACTGACCGAATCCCTGAACCATTCGATGCGCGATGTCCGTATCCAGGCATCACTGATGCTGGCACAATTCCAGGAAACACGGGCAATCCCCGTCCTGATAGACGCGCTGCACGACCGCGACCGCGACGTACACCAGCATGCTGCCTGGGGCCTCATGCATATTGGCAACGCGGCTGTCCCCGAACTCTTGCAAGCCCTGCAAGACGAGGATATGTATGTACGCAAAGACGTCGCGCGAATATTAGGTCACATAGGCGACCTCTCTACAATCCCCCAATTGATAGAAACGCTGCGTGACGAAGCCAGCGACGTGCGGAAATCTGCCGCGGAAGCCCTGGGATACCTGGGCGACAACCGTGCCGTACCCGCTCTGTGTCACCTGCTGCAAGACCCGCAGGAGCATGTTCGACGCACCGCAACCGAATCACTGGGCCAGATAGGAGACCCATCTGCAGTTCAGGAGCTTATCGCAACGCTTGAGGATGAAAGCGAAAGCGTGCGGGTCGTCGCCGTATGGTCGCTTGGACAACTGCGGGACGAGGCGGCTTTCACGCCACTGGTTGAACTGCTGCGCCACCAGGAGCAACAACTGCGCCAGGCGGCCGCCGAAGTCCTGAAAGAAATTGCGGATGCCAGCATTGAGCCAGCCTTGAAAGAACTCCTGCAGGATGAGCACAACGAAATCCGCCGCACTGCCGCCAGAGTGCTGGCCCACATTCGGGGAAAACATCGCCTGCCCCACCACGAATGATACCAAACACAGATGAACACCAGATTCATTCATTACGGTATCGGCAACCAATCTGGCACCAGATCACGCGGGAGCCATTTCTTGAGCGGGGGCGGGAGAGGATAAGGCAAAGCAGAAGGAGCAGAAGTTTCATCCTGACGCGATGCTCGCGCCTCATCAAATACATCTGGCGAAGTTCCTGCCAGATGTGCGCGAAAATAATCGAACGAGAGACGGCCAAGGGGAACAAGCGACCCACCATGCTGCTCATCCCAGACCAGCAATGCACGTTCTGTCAACACACCAACAATATACGGTGCTGCTGGTTGCCACACCGACGGCGGAATAACCTTTGCCATCTGCTCACGGCTCATGCCAAATTCCCCGGTCAATGGCTTGCCAAATACCGCCTCAAACTGTTCCACCGACCCAAACTGCGCCTCCACCCACTGCCGAATACCACCTGTTAATGGTTCTTCCCCCGCATCAGCAAGCAGATCATCCGACAGCACCTCGGCCTGCACAAACACATCAGCCAACGACCTGCCCAACAATGCCAGCGTTACCGCCCCACTACCTGCTCGTTCATACATCACATATTCACCAGGCACGACTACCCGTGCATCTCCCCCTTCCGATGTTCTGAACGGCAGCGCAATTACTTTGCCCCACTGCCGATAGTTCGCTCCCCAGGATTGCCGCGCCTTCATAAGATAGAGTCCCCCCAGAACCGATTCGACATACGGCATACCTGCCTGACTGACTTGAAACCGCTGATGGTCTTGCAAACTCCCATCATTTCGGCTCACCACAATCGCCCGATTAAACGCCCGAAGCTGATAGGCAACATCTTCCAACCGCAGCGCATATGGTTGGGCAGCCAGGCCATCAAGAAAAATCAAATGATGCGGATCAGCAGCCGCAACCGCTGCAACTTCGTGATAGGGATAGGGAAACGGGACCTGCTCACCAGTTTCAGCAACTTCAAACACACGTGCCTGCGGATTGTAGGAACTCCCCACTGTCCAGAGATGCACAAACGTCCCCTGGGGATTTGCCACCAGACGGTCACGGATAGCCCGCACAAAATCCAGGTCAACCTCGCCGGGCGTTGCAGACAAAAAAACGGCATTATACCCCATTGCCTCATACACCCCGATAAACGCCTCCGGAGCTGCTCCCAGATTGTCCGGGGTAAACGGTTGATCAGAGCCATCTGGCCCGGCCAGCGTGTAATACACTTCATGAAAATCTCGTGGTAATTGCGGCACAAGCTCGCGCGATTTCCAATACGCCTGTTCTCCATCTCCCCCAATAGCATGCACCCCATTCGCAACGGCAATATAATCACAGTTGCTATCGTTGCCCTGGTGCATAAAGAGCGAGGGCGGCTGGCTGACATCCTGCGCATACACCGGCTGCGAGATATGCTGCCAGCCAGGTATTCCCGTGAACATGAGCAAAAAAGCGGTAACGAGCAAAAAACGATGCATACGACAAGTCAACTCCTCTGTGCAAGATACACCGGGTAAAAAGCAATGCCGGCCCTGCGGCCGGGTTGGATAAAAGAAAACAAAGGGGTTTGGTAAAAAAAAGCCAAAAAAAGCCATATCCATGCCATTTTT
>CAYFVX010000257.1:0-6285 GCA_964346425.1 uncultured Chloroflexaceae bacterium
TGGCTCTTCAAATCGTGTCTGCAATTCAGGTACTCGACCTGGTTCGGTACGCTGAACGAAATCAAATTTCCAGATATCGTCAGTGAAGTAATGAAGGATATCTCGAAGCAGTTTGAAGACGGGTGTTTGATTAAAGCGTTCTGGAACTCTGAGTGGCAATCGTATATAAAATAACCGACGGGTATGTTGGTTTCGGAGTTTGGAAAGACGGTCTGCTTGAAATACTGCGACTCCGATATCAACAAGGTCAGCCAGAAGAGGTTCCATAGTCTTAATCCGTCTGTCGAGAAATTTTGTATCATCGACAATAATTTTAGCATTGTATGAACTTTCGTAAGGAGACAAAATTTGAACAGTACTTCGTCCAGAGCATATGGCATCGAATATATACGAATATTTTACTGTTTCTTCTTTCATGTATTTCTTCTTTTAGATTTATTCAATTATATCGTTGATACCGATCTTTTGTTTAGCTCCACTGATCGAAGGACGGTACATTTTTTTAGAACTGTCATCACGCAAGAGTTGCCTGGCAAACGAATCCAGATGGTTTTCCAGATATGGCTGCGATTCCTGACGTCTTGCTTGAATAACATCCAAAGGAATATCATCAAGTTGCTTTCTTAATGTCTTAATTCGTTCATCAAAGTTACACTCTAACACCTGGTCAAGAAACATTCTCGCCAATTTATGTTCTACATTACCAATAGCACGTCCTTTTTGAATATCATACATTATTTTTGTACATACATCTTTGACGATATCAAGACCTTCTCTTTGTCCTCCTACTTTTTGCCTTTCATGCTCAAGTTTGAGATGAAGTTCAGCGAGTTGCTTTGGTTGGATCGAATCTGATTGCTCATCCAACTTTGTAATGGCAGGCAGCATTGCTTTTAACAGATCTCGAGGACCTGATCCGTAATCATAGATTTGCTTTTGTAGCCCTTCAGCAAGCTTATAAGTGCTCTCTTCCGGGGACACTCCTTGACATATTTGCTCATATGCTCCGAGGAAGGGTCCATTCATTCCTTTTAGTCCCAGGCGTAGGATATCTCCATCTGGCATAGTAGAAATTCCTGTACAGTAAACGGCTTCTTGACAAGATTGGTTAGCATTGAATGCTGCACCTTATGACTTATCCGATCTGAAGTATACATTGTAAATCTGACATTGTCAACTGTTAATTTGTTTTTTTGGTTGAAATGTCAGTTTTTAGTGCTTTATGTTAATCAGATACACATTTAAACATGTACGTTTCATACCATGTTCGGGTGAATAGTTGAGAAAACTGGTACGACAAAGCGTATTGCAGACGCTCATCACTCATCACTCATCACTCGTCACTGGTATTAGTCTTTGGTATGAGCAAGAAAAGGTTTTTCTTGAACACCCTACCTGAAAGAGATGGCTCATCCAAGACAGAGTTTTCCCTTCTCTACCATGATCTTCTTCCATTTTTTCAATAGGTGGGGTGTGGTGGGGTGGGGTGTGGCTCACATGTGTAGAGATTTTCGCAAAACCTGATACCAATGGGACAAGTCGCCCGTAGGGGTTTGCCGCCGGCAAACCCCTACAGCGTGCCTCCAGCCAAAAAAGTCTACACATGTGGGGTATGGTGTGGTGGGGTGTGATGGGGTGCTCACATGTGTAGACTTTTTTGTCAACCGCTTTGCAAAGCGGTAGAAGGACACCGTAGCAGAGTCTTATAGCCGATGGATTCACTCCAGGTGATGCATCCACCGAGCGGCAGTCGGGCGGGTTTTGCTGCAAAAGAAACGGACATATGGGCTTTTCTTTTGGGGGTTGCAACCCCCAATCCCCCGCTTGTCAAAGCGGCAAGCCGCTTAGCTTTATGCGCATGGGGGAAGGGGTGACGGAAGCCCCTCTCCCTGGATGGGAGAGGGGTTGGGGAGAGGGTGAAAGCGCGGTGGAATGCCTGTTAAGTTCGCGCCTATGTGGACAGCCACTCCCCTCCTCGTCTGCGGTCCGCTTACAATCCCACCCACGCCGCAAACAGCCACGAAAGGTCTCTGCCGCTGGCATCCTCAAACGCTTGCTGCACATCTCGACTGGTTGCAACCCCATACTTGTGGCTTTGGTAGTAGTGCTGCAACGCCGCAAAAAACGCCGTATCGCCTAGCTCCTGCCGCACCGTTTGCAAAAAGAGCGCACCCTTGCCATACACCGTCTGATAATACGCGTGGAAACTGGGAAACGCATCAATCGCCAGCCCGATAGGGAGATCGCCGTCTTCCAGAGCTTCTTGATACCGCCACGTTATCTCGCTGGCACGAAACATCTCAGCAACCGCCGCACCCTCCACATCCTCTGCGTAGATAATCGCACTGTATTGCGCAAACGCCTCATCCAGCCAGGCATCGCGAAACACATCATTGCCCACCACCCCATACCACCACTGGTGCGCCACCTCGTGCGCAGTCACATACTGCGTGCCGCTATCTACCTGTGCATCGCTGGAAAGAAAAATAAGCCCAGGATGCTCCCAGCCGCCATCAAAACGGTCCGGCATCAGGTGAATATCCAGTTCACGGTAGGGATAGGCTCCAAACCGCCGCTCATACACCGTCAGCGCATCCGCAGCAAATTGCGCAATCTGCTGGGCATCCAGGGTACTCTCCCGCGCCGTATACACATTCACCTGGATATCCCCATCGGCTCCCCCCTGGCTCGTCTGCATAGCAAAATCACCCACGGTAAGTGCAAAATCGCGCACGGGGCCAGCCGCCACGCTATAGGTTGTGCTGCCGTTGGAATGCACATACGCCGCAACCGTGCTTCCCGTGGATACCATATCCAGCGTCGAGGGGATGGTAATATCCGCCATATAGAGCGCAGTCTGCGCATACAGGTGGTCGGGAAAATGCGTCACATCCAACCGCCAGTCTGCACCATCATGCACCGCCAGCAGCGGATAATACGCTTCCAGTGGATAATTGCCATCCTCCCACGGCTCCAGCGTCGCCGTAAAGGTGAGCACCAGCGTGGTAGCGGCGCGGTGTGGCAGCGATTGCGGCAGCGGAACGCGCAGCGCGGTTTGCTGAGCCGCATACTGCGCTTCCACCGGCTGCCCCTGCACGGATACCGCTGTCACCTGCATCTGCGTCGTACCACCATTACCAAACACATCCATCGGAAAATTGGGATAGAGGCGAAATACCACCTCATTAAGGGGACGATAGGTCGTGTTCAAAAAATGCACCTCGGCAACGCCCTGCAAACTGGCCTCAGCAGGCGAAACCCACAACCGCAAAAAATACTGCGGACAATCGCCACAGTATAAGCCTATATCATTGGCAAAGGGCGGACGCATCGCCGCACTGAAACGCTGTCCAGGCGTGGGCAGACCGGCGGTTGCGGTTGCGACCGGCTGACCATTGAACGGTTCCCCTGCATCAACCACCGCCGGTGTGGGAGTCGGAGTAGCGGGAGGTTGTGGCACCGGTACCGAGTGAAAAAGCGGTATGGGCGTTGTATCCATCTCAGGAAGCGCAGCGGCAGTTGTGCGTACCTCGCCACGGTTTTGCCGTCCCGGTTTTTGTGGCGCATACACTGGCTCCGCAGTGGCTGGTAGTTCAGCCAGCACAGGCGTGTGTGGCCCGGTCGCGATGATGTCCATACCCACCACCAGCAGCACCAGCATGACAAGACTGAAACGAAAAAACCTTTTCATAATCCTCCAAAACCCCAGACCTCGACTTCCGCCAGCGCGGTATCATCATACGACGTGCCGGGGTAAACCTCTGCAATCACCAGCGACAGCGAATCAGTGCGCACTGGTGTAATGTCCCGATATTGCATACCACGTTCATCAGCAAATGCCACCTGCTGGGTCCTTCCATCAGCAAAGACAAGTTGCACCTGCTTCACGCGGTTATTGGCGGCAAAAACGGTTGCATTCAGATCAAAGCCGACAATCAACCCGATGCGCGTCATCGTCACCGCTTGCGAAAACCGCAACTGCAATGATTCACCGGTGCCAGCCCCGGCCACGCCCTCTACCCAGGCCGTCGTCGGGTCATCATCCAGCACATTGACCGCAGCATACGAGATGGTGCCATACTGACGGGTTACTTCCCTCTCGCGCACTGAAGACGCCGAGGCAACCGCCATCCAGGTCACGTCTTGCTTTTCCGTGTGCCGCGTTTCAGATAAAAGAACGGGTGCAATAGAGGCAATTGGTGATGCGGTTTGCGCGGCAGGGGCAGGAGTGCGCGATGCAGAAGATGAGCGTGCAAGCATTGTTGCCGCTTTTTCCGCAGCCGATGCGACGCTACGGGTCGAGCTTGCGTCAGTTGTTGCCTCTGGCCCAATTTGCCGTACTGCCGCCGTGGTGGAAGTGGCTATCGCTGCTGGTGTAGGCGTCACGGCTGGCTCACCACCGGGCGGGAGAGTGGTCGGCATAGTTGCTATTTCCCCGGCGGGCGGTATCGTTTGATCTGGGGTAGGGACCGTCGCTGGCTCGCCGAGGTTCTGCGTACTCGTCATCGCCTGCGTTTGCGTTGTTGGCGAACTGGCCGCCCCCCACTGGGTAAACAATTCATCCAGGTCGCTCCCGCTCACCTCTTCAAACACCTGCTGCAAATCAAGCGGGCTGGCGATGTCATACCGATACCGCTGATAATAAGCTTGCAGCGCAGCAAAAAATGCCTTGTCGCCCACCACATCCCGCAACGTCTGGATAAAGACAGCACCCTTACCATACACCGTCTGGTAGTAGACAGTAAAATCAGGATACTCGTCAACCGGCAAGCCAATGGGCAAATCACCCGCTTCCACCGCCTGTTCATGCAGTTGCACCACGTGCTGTTGCCAATTCGTCTGCGCTATCGCCTCACCCTCAACATTGTCCGCATAGATAATAGCACTATACTGCGCCAGCGACTCATCCAGCCATGCACCACGATAGATATCACTCCCCACCAGACTAAACCACCACTGGTGGGCAACTTCATGCGCAGTAATATGTTGCAATTCCAGATTTATCTCCCCGGTCGTTCCAAGCAAAATGAAGCCCGTGTGCGACCAGCCGGCGTGATAACGAGCAGGCAACAGCACGATGTCCAGCGTGGGATAGGGATATGCACCAAATTGCTGCTCATACTCGGTCATAGCGGCTGCGGCAACACGCAAGACCTGCACTATATCGAAATCCACCTCATTGGAACGAGAAACTCGGATAGTGATATCATCATCCTGACCAGCGGTCATCACCCGTTCTTCAAAGTTGCCAACAGCAAACGCAAAATCACGCACCGGCCCGGTCACTATCTTGTAGGTTTTCGTCTCATTGCTGTGGTTCACCGTTGTTTCAATCGTGCCGCTGGAGATTATATCGAAATGGGCAGGCACATTGACCTCAGCCTGGTAAAAGGCTGTTTCGGTATATATATCCTCAGAAAAACGGCCCACATCCTGCCGCCATTCTCCCCCTTCATAGACCGAGAGCATAGGGTAATATTCAGGAAAGAGCCAGGTGCCATCTTCCCAGGATTCAACCGTCGCAGTATAGGTCAGCACCAATGTAGTCGTTGCATCTGGCTCTAACGGTTGCGCAAATGGGATACGTAGCGCAGTATTCTGTGCGGCATAGCGAAAAACCGCCGGTCGTCCATCTACGGATGCTTCCTGCACAGCAATCTGCATCATGTTCTCTTCGCCAAAAAGCGTGGTGAAGAGATTGGGATAGAGCCGCAACACCACATCTTGCAAGGGTTCACGCGTTGCGTTTGGCATCACAATACGCGCCACACCATCCAGCGTATTGTCGGCCGGGTCAAGCCACATACGCAAATCATAGCGAGGACGATGCGCCTGATCTTCGACATCCTGTACAAACGCAGGCCGCATCCCTTGCTTGAAACGTTGCACCGGGTCAGGCGTCGCAGTTGGTGTGGCTGGCGAGGCGACTGTTGGATCTATTGTTGGTCGCTCGCGAATAGCAAGCGTGGCTATTGGCGAAACGGGCGTAGCCTGCGTCGCAGTTGTCATAGTTTCGGAGGCTGTTGATTTCCCCCCACACGCGGCTATTATCAACGCGAGTATAAAAAGCAGCAAGGGAGTTGGTCTGGTAGTAGGCATAAATTTTCCCGCTTTCCTGTGCGATACCCTTCCATCTTGCATACAGTATGCATTATACAGGATAGCACGATATCTGCTGAACAGAACTCTTTACCTCCAGGTGAATATTCGGCTGGCAACCCCCCTCCCGCTTGACTCTGATGGTAAAGTCCGTCCAACTCCTGGGAGCGCAGGCGGCTCGCCTGC
>CAYFVX010000258.1:0-6282 GCA_964346425.1 uncultured Chloroflexaceae bacterium
GGGGTTGGGGAGAGGGTGAAAGCGCGGTGGAATACCCGTTACGTTCGCGCCTATGGGGAAGCCCCTCTCCCTGGATGGGAGAGGGGTTGGGGAGAGGGTGAAAGCGCGGTGGAATACCCGTTACGTTGACGCCTATGGGGAAGCCCCTCTCCCTGGATGGGAGAGGGGTTGGGGAGAGGGTGAAAGCGCGGTGGAATACCCGTTACGTTGACGCCTATGGGGGTTGTCCCCCCGAAAAATGCTGTTTTTGAGGAAGGGATACGCGGATTTCGGTTTCGCTGAAACCCGCGTATCCCCCCAGAAAAACAACAAAACACCCAGCAGAATGACTTTTACCTACTTGACCGTTGAACGTGCAGCAGCAATCAGGCACGATCAACGGTCTCAATGTCAGAAAGCCCGGTTATGCCATGTCACTTGAAACACTTGTAACACTCACCATACGTGAAACAGGCACCAGCCAACGGCCTGTCTTTATGTACAACATCTTTGTAGACAACCAGGCTATTGCCATCAGCCAGAACCTCGTTTCCGACCAATCGCAGTCTGTACGCGACCTGGCGCGACGCTACAACGAACTGTTTATGCAGCGTCGTGGCCCACGCCTGGCCCGCGATCGCCTCTGGGCTATCGGAGCCGAACTCTTCAGAGTATGGCTGGCACCATTCTGGCAAAAAATAACCGACAACATCCCGTATGGTGCACACACAACCTTCGTTATCGCATCCCAAGAATCCCAGATACTCAACCTGCCGTGGGAGCTGCTCTATCCCCCGGATGGACAGCACATCGGCCTCAATGCTGCCTATCACATTGTCCGCCTGCCATATAGCTCGCTGAGCAGCATTCCGCAGAGCCGCGACACGCTCAAGCCCTTTATGGGCAAACTCCCGCCCGGCCCACCGCGCATTCTCTGTATGTGCTGTGCGCCGCATGACCAGGCCGTGCTGGACTATGAACACGAAGAAGAAGCCCTGCTAGATGCCGTCGTTCGCGCTGGCGCAGAAGTGGCATGGGAAATGTGTGAAACCGGTACCTTTGCCGAGTTGCAGCAACGCATCCAGACCTTCCAACCACATATTGTCCACCTGACCGGCCACGGCATGGTACGTGGCGATGGCGAAGGATACCTCGCCTTTGAAAACGAACAGGGATTCACCGACCTGCGCTCTGCCCAGGACATCCGGCAGCTTTTCGACGACAGCAACGTACAGTGCGTCTTTGTCAGCGGCTGTCAATCGAGCAAAATACCCGCAATTGACGTGATGGGCAGCATCTGCCAGCAACTCGTAACCAGCATACCACTCGCCGTCGCATGCGCTGAATCCGTTGCCAACCCGACCATCGCCCAATTTGTCGCATCCTTCTACAAAAAGCTCTGTGCCAGACAACCGGTAGACCGCGCCCTTATTCAAGCCCGCCTCGCCATTCAAAGCATCTGCAACCAGAATGGCGATCCTGCCTGGACGCTGCCGGTACTCTATGCGACCACCATGCAACGCTTTGTATTTACGTCCACAAACACCAAACCACGCGGCGAACCACCGACCGGCCCGACAAACCAGCCACAACCACCGTTGCCAACCCTGACAGAAAGCTACACGACCCACCTCGCCGGCCGCCGCCGCGAAATCCAATGCCTGCTCCCAGCCTTGCAACACGGCAATATCAACACCGTCCTGATTACCGGCATCAGTGGCGTGGGCAAAAGCACCCTGGCAACCTTTCTGGCCCACCAACTGCAAGCCAGCGGCTTTACTCCCATTCACATCGTAAGTAAGCCAGGCACCCCACTGACAGCCGCATTGCTCTTGCAGCATTGTAGTGAAGTATTGCAGGCAACCGGTCAGGAAGAAGCATACCGTCGCCTGAACTCTCCCAACCTCGCACCGGAAACCCGCCTGCGCACGCTCGTGAGTATCCTGAACCAGCACCGCTTTGTCTTCCTGCTCGATAACTTTGAGGTCAATCTCGACGATACCACCGGCAAAATCGCTGACAAAGAAAGCTCAACCATCAACGGGCAAAAACGTGATACCTACAACCACTATGAAACCGGCCTGCATGCCCTGACAACACACATAGCAGACAACCACCCTCATTTCACCCAGATGCAACTCTACCATCAGCAACTCACCGAAAACATCCGTCAGTCGCGCCTGTATGGAGACAACCCGGCCCTGAAAAAACAACGCGCCGAAGTGATAGACTATCTCAACACTTTTGCGCTTACAGCCATCGGCAAAACATTCCACGAACTCTGCAAAGAACATACACCGGAGCCGCAATTTGCCGAACATGTGCTGGCAGGCTTTTATACCTTTTTGCTCAAAAACCTCAGCGGTCACTCATGTGCTATCATCACCAGTCGCTACCCACCAGCCGATTTGCTCCTCCTGCCAGCTACCGCCTACGAAAAAGTCCTGGGCGACATATCCCGCGCCACCTTCCTGCGCCTGTTGCTCCAGGATACGGCGATAGCCCATCGCTATCGAACAAACGATCTAACTACCGCAGATTTACAGCAACTCTACGCCACGCTAGGCGGTCAACCACGCTTTCTGGAGCAGGTGCGCTGCGCCCTGCGCGACATGCCGGTCAGCGAACTCCGTACTTCGCTTGAAACCTTCGATCTGCCCTCCGAACCATTGCCTGCTCGCTTGCACCACCTGCGTGAAACATACTGTACGCACACCTTCGTTGCCTACCTGTATAACCGTTTGAGCGAACCATTGCGCCACGCGCTCAACCGCGTCGCAGTCTACACCATTGCTGTCCCCCTTGAAGGCTGGACACAGGTAGCCAACGTCCCATCAGAACATATGCAATCATATGTTGCCGCCTGGCTCCAGGCTGCGCTGGTCTATCCCATCACCGCCTCCCCACTGCAGGCACACACGAATGAGACAAACGCACCACCAGAACGCTGGTGCATCTCCAACCATGTGCGTACCTGGTGGCTACTGGCCCAGGAAGGATGGGATGAACATGAGCAGATGAAAGCCGCACACCAGGCGGCTGGCCGCTACCTGGAACATCTGGCGCAAGAAAACCCATCGTCACTTGCTGGCCTTTCGCCATTAGAATGCCTGCTGGAAGCTCGCCGCCACTATATTGCTGCCAGAAACTACGCACCAGCCCGCCAGATAACTGCCCGCATCAGCGAAGAGTATCGCGCGGCTGGCTTCTTGGCAGAAATCGAACGACTCAATCGAGAAATCCTTGAATATGCCCCCCATCCTCTGCCCATCGTCTGGATTGGACAATCCCATCTTGACCGTGGCGATATCCTGCTCGCGCATGAATGGTTTGAACATGGGCTGGCAATCACCGATAGCGCACCCACCGAAGAAAGTGCCCATTGCTGGTATGCCCTGGGCATGATGGCCCTCAATCAGGGAGACGATTCAACCGCCCGGCGCATGTTCAACCATCTGGTAGACCTCTACCACCAGATGGGCAATCTGGCCGCAGAAGCAAGCGCATGGCAACAACTCGCGCTCCTGGATATGAATGCAGAAAATGATGACGCCGCCCGGCAAAAACTGGAACGTACCCTGAGCCTGGAACAGGCAACCAGCAACCGCGCCAATGAAGCACGCACCTTCTATGAACTGGGATTTCTGGCAGCAAAAGCGCAACAGTTTGAAACCGGCTTACGTCTGACCACCCTTGCACTGCTCATATTGCGTGGCATCGGCCATCCCGACCAGCAAAATGTCGAAGCCGGTGTCAATGCCCTGCTTGCCCATCTTGGCTATAGCAGTGACCAGTTCAACGCCCTTATCCAGCAAGTAGAAGCTGACTACCAGCAAGACGACGGCTGGCAAATGGTCCGCTCATTCCATGAACTCAGGCCCGACCAGCAAGACCCGATCGCAAACCAGACAGACCGCCCGGCCAGGACACAACCATGACAAAACAAACACCCTGTTATCGTTCTATCCGGTAGCTTTTCTCACACCCCAAAAAAGGAGGCAAACCCCTTATGAAACTCTCTCGAACCATTATCACACTCCTGCTCCCGCTCATCTTGCTCGTATCCCTCATCCATGTCCCCTGGAGCAGCGCAGAAGAAGACCAGATCGCGTTCACCTATCAGCTTACCCAATCCACCACCGACCTGCAACTCTGGACCACCCCACCCTCTGAACGCGTATTCAAAGACGACACTATCCCCACAGAAAGTGGCTCGGAAGTGCTGGTCTACGCCGCACAAAACGAATTCGAGCCATTCCAGCTCGTCGTGCAACCAACCACCAGCCAGAACGTCGCTGTGACCATCAGCGACTTTGGCTCCGGCATCACCACCGAACTCTACCAGGTCAAATATGTCAACATCACCCAGGCGACCGATAACCTGGGCAGAACTGGCGACTACCCCGACCCGCTCTGGCCGCTCGCAAACGGTGCAACGGTCAGCCTGCAAGCCAGCCAGAACACCGCTTTCTGGTTTAGCATCCATGTGCCCAAAACCACCCCGGCCGGCGACTACACGGCGCAGGTACAACTGGGGAGTGTCACTGTGCCCGTTACATTGCATGTCTTCAACTTTGCCATCCCCGACGAACTGCATGTCCTCTCCCAGATGAACTTTTCGCATCAGGCAATCCTGGACAAATACAGCGTCAGCGGCACAGGCGATGAATACTGGATGTACGTGGACATGATGAAACAGTTTTTCATAGACCATCGTTTGACGTCAAAGTCACCACTCTGGTCCGGCGGCCTCACCAGCAGAGGAGCCCCCTACATTGACTATGACTGCACAACCAGAACCTTTACCGACAACGATGGTATCTGGGGCTTTGAACAGCCAGCCGACAAATACCTCAACGGCAACGGATTCAACGATGGCACCGGCTTTCCCTCCTTCATGGCCGCAACCTTCCGCAACAATGACTCCTCGCAAGACCAGCGACCAGACGAGTTTTGTGGACAAACCCGTAGCGAAGCCGACTGGTATACCGCCAACAATCCCAATACGCCCTACAACCAGCAATGGTTCTCCTACATGACAGCCATGCAAAACTACCTGCAAAACCTGGGCTATCTCGACAAAGCCTACTACTACTTCGCCAACGAACCGCAGGACCAGGCCGACTACGACGCCGTCGCGTGGTATGCGCAGGAACTCAAAAAAGCCGCCCCCGACCTGAAACTCATGGTGTCGGAGGAACCCCGGCCAGAAATCTACAACCACCCGACCTACACCGGTGCCAAAATAGACATATGGCTCCCCGTCCTCAACAACTACAATCCAGACATATCGCATGAACGTGCAGTCAACCACAACGAACACACATGGATATACTTCCTGCATGGCACCCGTCCACCCTACTTCAATCCCATCACCCTCGACCATCCAGGGATAGAAAGCAAATTCACCGCCTGGTTCCTGTGGAAATACCGCATCCGCGGCATCGCCTACTACGCCATGAACAACTGGAGCAAAAACCCGTGGACTGACCCCATGCAGAGCAACCACAACGGCGACCTCTTCATGCTCTATCCGCCTTCAGAAGACAACCAACCCATCGCCTACGGCACAAACAACCACCGCCTCGTTCCCTCTATCCGCTTTGAACTGATGCGCGATAGCCTGGAAGACTATGAATACCTGTATGTGCTCAACGGCAATGAACACCCACAGGTGGGACAGACAAACGACGCAGATACGCAGGCAAACAAAATAATCACTGGCCTCAAGACCTACACCCGCGACAGCGAATTTCTCTACAACCTGCGACGACTGATTGGCATGAAAAACGGCGGCGAAATTGCAGACATTCCCGACATACAACCGCCCCAAAAACACCCACGAGCCGAAGGCCCACCCGCCGACTATTCCCTCAACTTCCAGGACCCCGCAGGTGAACCCACCGCCGACCCGCTGGTCGTAGATGGCAAAGAATACATGAAAATTGGCTGGAATGCCTACGACGAAGACCTGGGCTACGGCTGGCTGGGGGAACTGGACCATGTCAAATATCAATACCTGAGCGATGGCCCTAACGAACTGCAAAAAAGCATCATCTACGATGACTGGGGACGCACCAAAGTCTTTGAATTTGTCCTGCCAAATGGCGACTACAACGTCACCGTCTCGGTTGGCTGGCAGGGCAAAACCTACAACCGCAATAAAATCACCATCGAGGGTGTGGATGTTATCAACGACGAAGCTTCCGACCCGTATATTGTGCGCACGCAGCAAGTCACCATCCAGGACAACACCCTCACGATGGATATGGGCATTTTTGACGAATACACCATGCTGAACTA
>CAYFVX010000259.1:0-6258 GCA_964346425.1 uncultured Chloroflexaceae bacterium
TGTTCTGCCGAATACATCGTTTCGTCCATTTGCGCAAATGGACAAAGTCCAGTTGTGGTTTGTGCAAAACACTCTTTTGTTCGACATAATGTTTTATTTTGGTTATATGTCAAGGACGCAAGCGGTGTGCCATCGTGGGGCAGGTGGAAATTTGGGGTAGTACGTTCCAGACAATCGTTTCGTTGGACGAGGTCCCCACCACCACCGACCTTGCGGAAAGCAAGGTTTATTTGGAGAGTACGGAATCGTGGCCTCAATCAGACAGATAGCAGGCTTATTCGATCTTGGTTTGTGATTTTCCATTCTTTGCGGGAATATATACAAGCATCACCTGATCTTTTTTCAGGTTTTTTTGGAGGATATTTCAGGGATTCCCTGATAGCATTGGCTCTTTGAAGCATGTATACTGATTGTGAAGAAAAGCACGTGAAGAAAAGCACGTAGGTAACTGATGTGCAAGGAAGCACAGCAAGACAGTCATTAGTTTGATAGAGTGAGGAGGAACTTTTATGAGTGATGTTGAAATGCGAAAAGTGACGAACGAAGAAGCGAGCACCGAGAAGAATGTTGACCAGTACAATGTGGGTGTTGTGAATAATCCGTGTGGTGCTCCTGTCTGTGCCAAAACCAGTATAGACCCGGAAGAATTTCTGTCTGAGTGCTTTGCACCAGTTTGCTGGGACTGCTGGTTTGTCTCGCAGAAGATTCAGTTGTAATCACCAGTAGAGACTTTTTTTCTTTTTGACGTGTCTGACAAACGTATTTGTATTTGTTCTCTCAATGGCGTGAGTGCATTATCTTCAGGCAATCCCCCTTTCTAATGCGTCGGCCTTCAAGGAAGAAGCGGCGCATTTTTGATTCCTCGGATATATCATATGATGGGTGGAAAATGTTCTCCTGGCTTTTGCACGTTACCAGGTTTCGTAGCTAAAGGTCGGGTGTTGTGCTATAATGGCATACGCAGATGGGTAACTCTATGGAGAATGGACCATGTCACTCTACGTGCCGGAAAACACACCACCAATTGTTCCAAGCGCAATGGTTCGTATAGAACGCATGTTGCCACAACCCGGTGAGGTGCTTGTTCGTGAGGGAATGCGGGTCGAGCCAGAGGATATGGTTGCCCGAGCCTATTTGCCTGCATCACCCCAGGTGTTGAATGTGGCCCAGTCGCTGGCTATTCCTCCCTCGTGGGTAGAAGATTCTATGTTTTATGAGGTTGGAGCCAGGGTGTCCAAAGGAGATGATCTGGCCCAGGGGGATTTTATTAGTGGTTCCCGAAGTTGCAAGTCCCCGGTCAGTGGTATTATTGGGACAATTGATGGAGAGACCGGCTATGTTACCATCACGCCAGACCCGGACGAGTTTACGATGGCTGCGAATATTCGTGGGGTAGTCATGGAAGTTCGTCCGTATGAAGGGGTGGTTATTGAAACGCTCGCTGCGCAATTGTATGGTGTTTTTGGGTTTGGCGAGGAACGAAGCGGGGTGCTCCAGCTTTTTGTTACTGATCCTGATGAAGTGGTAACGCACGAACATCAGATAGATGCTCGGAGTTCTTACACTATCTTGATTGCTGGTGCTGGTATCACGGCAGCCGCTTTGAAGAAAGCTGTGCAGGCGCAGGTGCGTGGGGTGATTGTGGGGGGAATAGAAGAACGTGAACTCAGGACGTTTTTGCGGTGGAGTAGCCAGAATGATTGGCATACCGGCGTGCGCGGGTGGCAGGTGCCAGATATGCAGCAGGTTGCCGATCCTGGGTTGACGTTGATGGTGACAGAAGGTTTTGGTATCCATCCTATGTCGCCCCCGATTTTTGATTTGCTCAGCGCACGCGATCGTCAAGAAGCATTGATCGTGGGGACAACTCGTTTGCGTGGGCCTTTGCAGCGACCACGTCTGGTTATATCCCTGGCGCGAAGTGCGGAAGCGCAAATGGAGGCTTCGCAGGTAGAGCTTCGGTCTGGGTCTCTGGTTCGGTTGCTTGATATGAAACATCTTGGACAGGTGGCTAAGGTTCGTTCAGTGTCTTCCTATCCCGTTCAACTTACTCCTGGCATTTCTGCTGCGGCTGTTGAGGTTGTTCAGGCAGATGGGATACCCTTTCATGTACCGCGCACGGCGGTTGAGGTGCTTGAGTAATATAGAGGCGTGGAAGCAGGTTTTCTGCGGGAGCGTTTTTCTCAGTTGCATATGTACGCACAAAGTGAGAGAAGGCGATGACGTATCGAATCGTGGTGGTAGCTGGCGAGAATGAGGCGCTACGCGCTTTGACCGGACAACTGGGAGATAATATTGAAGTCAGACAGATAGACTCGGCAAACGAGGCGTTGTGGGAGATTCGTTCGGATCCGCCACACGTTATTCTTACTGATCTGGATTTGTCTGAAATGAGCGGGTTGGAGATGGCAGAAATATTGCCAAACTTTGACTTGCCAACCAGGATGATTATTTGTAGCCAGAAAGAAAACCATTCTGCTGAACAAGAAGCAAAATCGTTGGGGGTTTCTGGCTTTTTACAAGGCTCGTTTTCGCTAGAAGAATTACAGGCAGCGGTAAATCTTGCGCTGCAGGAGTATGGGTCTGAGGCAATGAAGGAGGAGGAGCCGGAACCTGAGCCGGAACCTGAGCCGGAACCTGAGCCGGAACCTGAGCCGGAACCAGAACCGGAACCAGTACGTGCTGCAGCTCCTGCTGATAGAAATGCGGCTAGCAGCCGAACACGCCGGGTTCGTGGCTCTGGTGCTGGTGGGTTAGCGGCCCGAGGAACGGGCGGGTTGGCGGCGCGGGCAGCCGCGGTTGAGCATCGCGGTGGCGAGCGCGGTGAGGAGGTTGACCCGCATGATGCCCATCATGGACAGCGTCGCCGCAGTGGTAATCTGGTGCTGACAGCCGACAATCTCAATCCTATCCGGAGTATCATGAGCCAGCTTTCTCAGGAACTTGGGCCACAGTGTATTTTGTTGACTGACCGGGCGGGCATGGTGCTGGTTGAGGTTGGCACAACAGACAAACTGCCGGTTATGATATTGCTGCCACTGCTTTCAACCAGTTTTGCTACTTCTGGTGAGGTGGCCCGACAACTTGGCGAGGAAGATGCAACCACGTTGTATATTCATGAAGGGGTGAACTACGACCTGTATTGTTTTGATATTGCACAGAGCTTTTTGCTGGTGCTGGTCTTCAACAAAAAGGTTGCCAGTTCAAAAATAGGTGCTGTCTGGGTCAATACAAAGCGAGCTATTCGCGAACTCCACGAGGCATTACTTACCTGATTTGCGGTTTCTTTTTAGCTATGCTACAATAGCCCCGCTTGTGAAAAGCGTAACTACGTTGTGCGGTTAATAAGCCTGAAAAGACGAAAAGTAGTGGTTTAGTCGTAGTGTCTGCCACCACAAAGCTGGTGGTGCTTAGGGGAGGTGTGCGTTGTCAGGGAAAACCATCGGCATTATCGTTGTAGCTCTGGTGGTGGTTGTTGCCAGTGTCTTTCTCTTACCTACTGGTGATCCTCATGTGTCGGTGAAGGCTGAAACGCTCTTTCAATTAGCCCCTGGTATCCCAATTACCAATTCATTGGTGGTCATGGTTCTCACCGATATTGTCCTCATCGGTGTGGCGTTTGCGGCAACCAGGAAAATGGACATGGTCCCTCGCGGTTTGCAAAATATTATGGAAATCATTATCGAAGGCTTTTATAATGTTTTTGCTGGTGTCAATCGTGAATGGATTGCTCGTGGACCAACGTTTCCTATTATTATGACGATTATGCTGTTTCTCCTGGTTGCCAACTGGCTTGGTCTCGTGCCAGGCGTTGGGCCGATTGGTATTTGTAAGGCCCATGAAGGGGGAGAGCATCATGCTATCACAGGGGATGCTCGGTTGGCGTCAACTGCTCCAGTAGATGGGTGGACATTTCAGCCGGCGGCTGAAGCTGGGGATGAAACAGGTCCGCAACCACTTATTCTGGGTTGTGGGCCAGATGAGTCAATTGTTCCGCTTTTCCGTACTCCAAGCGCAGACCTGAACTTTACGTTTGGGCTTGCGTTGCTCTCGGTTATCTATGTTGAGATTACCGGTTTTCAAGCTCTCGGTATCGGGTATCTTGGTAAATTCTTCAATTTCAAAGAAGGTATTATGGGTTTCCTGGTTGGCATCCTTGAGCTAATCAGTGAGATTGCACGTATCCTCGCGTTCGCTTTTCGTCTCTTTGGTAACATCTTTGCTGGTGAGGTGGTGCTCGTCGTGCTGGCATTTATGGTGCCGCTGGCGTTGCCTTTGCCCTTCTTTTTCTTTGAAGTGTTTGTTGGCTTTATTCAAGCGTTCGTTTTTGCAATCCTTACAATGGCGTTTATTGCTATCGCGGTTACTCCACATGGAGGTGATCACCACTAGCGCAATGTGCTGACAGGGTGGGCATGTTGAAGGAATTGTGGGGTCGCTACTTTAGGCGTTTAAGTAGAAAGGTAGAAGGAACACAGAACATGGAAGAGATGATAGTGAGTGTAGACGGACTTCGTCTGATCGCAACGGCGCTGGCAATTGGTCTTGCAGCTATCGGGCCAGGTGTCGGTATTGGGATTGTCGCCTCGGGTGCGTTGCAGGCTATCGGGCGCAATCCAGAGATCCAGGGGACCGTGGTAACCTACATGTTCATTGGTATTGCCTTTACCGAAGCACTCGCAATCTTCGGTCTGGTTATTTCATTCTTAATCGGCTTCCAGGTTATTTAAAGCAGCAGTAGAACCAGCACGGGAGACAGATGTCATGGATAAACTCGGGTTAAACTTTTTTCTTTTCCTCTCGCAGTTGATTAACTTTGGGGTGATGATTTTTATTCTCCATAAGTTGCTTTATTCGCGTATCCTGGAGATGCTGAAAAAACGCACGCAGCGTATTGAAGAAAGCATTAAGGATGCCGATAAGGTGAAAGAACAACTTGAGAGTGCCAAGCGTGATTATGATACAGAAATGACACGCGCACGGCAGGAAGGGGCGCAAGTTATTGCCCAGGCTCAAGAACGAGCAAAGGCGCAAGAAAGCGAGATTATTGCCCAGGCACGCCAGGAAGCTGAACGTATTCGCGCTGAGGCTCGTGAGCAGGCTGAACGTGAACGTAATCAGTTGATGAGTGAGGTCAAGGATCAGCTCGCAGAACTGGTTTCTCTTACTGCGCGGCAGGTGCTGCAAGCCGAGGTCTCTGGCAAGCATGACCAGTTGATAAAAGAATCGCTGTCTGCTCTGGGGCGGCAAAATTAGTTAGCCCGTATACTACAGGTCAGGAGTTCTCTGTTCTGGCTCTGGTCAGGATTTGAGGTATGCTCTTTTGTTTATAAATAGCTGCTATGGTGCCAGTCTTTACACCATGAGGGGATTTAGGTGAAACAAACTGAAAAAGCACAGGATATAGCACGTGCATTCTATGAAGTGTTGACCAGAACGGCTCTGGAACAGCTTGAAGCCGCGGCACAAAATTTGCAAGGTGCCGGTAAAGGACAGGATGCATCTCTCCAGAAACAAATAGAATCTGCTTTGCCATCTGATGCTTTGCCCCAGGTGAGCAATTTTCTGTTGTCTCTGGCGAATGAAGGAGAGCTTGACAATCTTGCGCTGATTGTAGAGGCATATGAACGCCTTATTCAGCTTGATACGCAGGCTGTTCATGCCGTAGTGACCAGTGCTGTTTCTCTGTCTGAAGAACAGCGTGAGCACATCAGCGATGAGTTGCAAAAGCAGCAGGGTGTTGATCCGGAAAATCTCCGCTTTACGGTTGATGAGTCGCTGATTGGCGGTCTGGTCATCCGCATTGGCGACCGGGTTTTTGATAACAGCCTGCGTTCTCGCCTGGGTGTGGTCCAGCGTAGCATGATGATGGGCTAGTGCAAGGTTGTGTCTTCTATCAAAACATATTTGGCGGGCGGGTTCTCGTCTTGGATAGAGTAACCCTGGCCCGCTCTTTTTCAATCTTTCTCTTTTCAAATACAGGTATCTACCGACGAAGGAGGTTGGGTCATGACGGCGGTAGGAACAGATATTATTTCCCGTTTAAAAACCAGTATCACCAGTGGGGTTGAACTCCAGCCACGCCAGGTGAATGTTGGTACGGTGTTTATGGTAGGTGACGGTGTGGCTCGTGTCTCCGGTCTCGACCAGGTTATGGCGATGGAGCTTCTGGAGTTTCCCATTAAGGAAGGCCGTTCCGAACCTATCTATGGTTTGGCATTGAACCTGGAAGAAGACAACGTTGGTGTGGTGGTTCTG
>CAYFVX010000260.1:0-6222 GCA_964346425.1 uncultured Chloroflexaceae bacterium
GGGCAGATCCCGCGGTTACAAACCGCTGCGACGATTCCCAACGGGGTTCTTTTCCTCGAAAAAGTCTCCACATGTGAGCACTGGGGAGGGGGAACGTTTGTGCGAAAATATGGTATCTTTACAAAGGACAAACAATGAAAAGTTTTTTTATACCTGTTGCGACGTTCGCCATCGGCAGCCTGCTGGCTGGCTGGATGCTACTGCTTTTATCCAATGGATTAGTCTATCTGCTCATGACACCGCTCGGCTTCTTTTTTCTGCTTTCATTTCTGGCCGCCATGTTTCAGCCGCACCTGGCTGGTATGGTCAAAATCCTGCTTGCTGTACCGACCACGCTGATGAGCATACCGCTCTCTATTCTTTCAGTGCTTCAGATAGGGCTGCGCTCTGGCCTGTTCTGGGCTGCGCTGGCGGTCATGGTCTGGCTGGCCTGTCTGTTTGCCGCTGTGCTGGGTGCGCGGCAACGCAAGAAGTATGCGAAGGTGTTTGGGGGGGATGAAGTCTGAGAGAGCAGAGCGTCTATAGAGAAAAGAGCAGTTATCGTCTTGTGTGACTCTTTTCTCATACCTTCTCTTGTAGCATATACTTGCTCCTTCCCGCTTGACAAGCCACGCGCTAATCTTTATCATATACGAACTCTTGTAGGTAGCGAGCGTCTAGGAAAGCGGTCTCATACCATAGCTGGTTGATTACGGATACTTATACTTGTGATAGAGTGCAGAGCTCATCACGCATCACCCATCACTCATCACTCACATGAAACGTCCAGTTCACGTTTGACTGGAGAGGATACGAACCATGCGTTTTCGTTTGCTCTTGTTGCTGGCTGGCATGTTGCTCCTGGTTGCTTGCAGCACCCCTTTCAATCCAATATCCCGCTCCCCGCTGCACGGCAGGCTGGTGGATGCCTATAGCGGTGACTCCGTTGCCAATGCACGGGTTGTTGCTGATTCGCACGAAGTTACATCGGCTACTGATGGCACCTATACGCTCGAATCCTGGTCACCTGACGATGTCCTGGAAATTTCTGCGGCTGGCTATGAAACCAGGCAACTGCCCCTGGAAACTGAGCCGCAGATTGCAACGGCTGGCGAAACCAACACCATTTCATTAACCATCCAATTGCGCCCCAACACCTTGCAAGGAATCGTCACCGACCAGTACAGCGAAGAACCGCTGGCTGGCGTCAGGATTATTGCCAGCGAACAGGGAGTGCAGCAGCAGCAAGCCACCAGTGATACCGCTGAAGCGACAACTGCTCCTGCCACGACTACCATTGTGAGCACCACCACCGCAGCAGATGGGAGCTACCAGTTATCGGGCCTGCCGGTGCGCTTCACGCTGGAAGCCCAGGCACCAGAATACAAACCATTCGCTACCGAACTGAAACATACCATAGCGCATGATATAGCTCTGCGCCCAGACACCTTGAGCGGCACCATCACCAACCGCTACACTGACGAACCCATTGCGGGGGCGTTCGTGGCAGTTGGCGGCATAACCACCACAACCAGTGTCCAGGGTCAGTATAGGATCAGCGGTGTCCCCAACACCACACCCTTCTCCATCACCATTGATGCCGCGGGCTATGCACCCTCCTCAGAACTGGTGGAACAAACGGCCAAACTGGACGCCACCCTGCGCCCCGACGAGCTTGAAGCACAACTGCTCGACAAAGAAAGTGGCGAACCAATCGCATTCGCGACTATTATCGCCACCGACGACCTGACCAGCACTGCCGTGACAAGAACCCGCATTGACCAGAGCACCGATGGCCGCTTTACGCTGAAAGAGCTGCCAGCAAGCGGCTATGTGCAGGTGCTCGCGCCGGGCTATCGCAAAGCGGTGATGGAAATTCAACCGGGCAGTATTCCTGCTCAGATTGCGCTCGAACCATTCTTCGTCAAATCGCTCTATATCAAAACCAGCACCGCCGCCTATCAACCCGACGTGCTGGAGGAGTTCTTCCAGATTATTGAAGAGACCGAACTGAACGCTATCGTGATTGACCTTAAATCGGATAATATGGTTGACCTGGGCTTGATCTATTATGAATCAAATGTGCCCATCATCAAAGAACTTGGCACCTCGTCCGACCTGTTTGATATTCGTGCTATTCTGGATGACGCTCGCCAACGGGGAATCTACACGATAGCCCGCATCCACGTTTTCTCGCACGATAACCTGCTGGCGGAAACTATGCCAGCATGGGCTACCCAGGATAGAGGCGGCTGTGAGCCAAACGAAAACCGTCTCTGCAATGGCAATGTTTTCTATGCCGATTGGGATATTGCCTGGCTCGACCCCTGGAACCGCAATGTCTGGGATTACAACATTCAACTGGGCATCGAAGCGGCCCAATTGGGTTTTGACGAAATCCAGTTTGACTATATCCGCTTTGCCAGCGATGCCAAAAACCTGAAAGATATGCAGCTTTCCAAACCCATAGACCCGGCGAATAACCCGCAACCGATGTATGAAAACATCGCAACTTTCATGGAACACGCACACCAGGCCATCAATGATGTCGGGGCTTTTTTCTCCGCAGATGTCTTTGGCTATGCCAGTTGGAACCCGCAACCCACCATTGGACAGCATGTTGGTCTGATGGCAGAACATGCTGATTATATCTGCCCAATGGTCTACCCTTCGCATTATCATGTCAATGAACTTGGTTTTGAGAATGCGGCCGCGCATCCGTATGAAATCGTTTTCGAGAGCCTGCGCCACGGCGAAGTATGGATGGCGGGTAAACGAGCCAAACAACGTCCCTGGCTACAAGACTTTACGCTACTCTGGATGCCAGATGAGTACATCGTCGAATATGGAGCGCAAGAGGTGCGTGCCCAGATTGAAGCAACGGAAACATTCACCCAATCCACCGGCTGGGCCCTCTGGAACGCCGACAACGAATATACCTTTGAAGCCATCCAGCCAGAAGCTCCCGGCCAGGAAGAATACACCGTGACCTTCATTGAAAAACCCGCAAATGCCGATGACCGTGAAATTGCCACTGAAGAATCCTCGGCGGACAGCAACTCGCAGGAAGCTACACCAGAGGAACAGCAACCCGTGCCTGATGAGCAAGAATCCCCACCAATGGTTGAAGTGGTGATACCCACCAAAGATGCGCTGCCAAACATTTCTCGCCCGGTTCCTACCACAACAGAGAGCACAGACGATAGGTAAAATAACCGTTTGTTGTTTGTGGCTGGTACATAGCCACAAACAACAAACAGACAAACAACCTGGGAACACAAGAGAACTTCGTTCCCCAGCAAAACCCTCTCCCCACACCCCTATTCTCCAAATCTTTCAGCAAAAATCGAATTTTGTATTATAATATCAGCAGCATCCATGTGAGGAAAACATGGGATTGATGTGCTTGGAACTCGAAAACATCGGCGAACCATGGGGCATCATTGCAAAGAAATGACGTCGAGCCATATTGCTCCAAACATCACTCGTCGCTGGTATCAATCGGTATCTCGTTCAGGGAGGAAAAAATTGCGTTCCTATCTTCTCGTGATTGTCTGTCTGATTGTCATTACAACTACAACCACAACGACCCATCAACCAGTCGTTGCTCACCCCGCGCTTCCACAAACGCAACAGGAACCACAAGCTCTGACCGACATGCTGCCCATTGACACGGTGATAGATTGGCAAAACGGCTTCCTCGATAACACCCTTATCACCAACAATGATGGTGGCGAACTACGCCTGGATGTAGACCAGACTGCCGGTATGTTTATCTCGCGCCCGCTCTCAACCACGTTTGAGATGAATGCCGCCGGTGCCTTCTGGCGAGCCAATATTCCTGATGATACCAACCTTGTGCTCGAGCTTCGCGGACGCTCCAGCACACCCGACATGCTTATCGAAACGTTTGCCGAGGCAGACGCCGAGCCAGGGTGGACACCCTGGCAACCGCTGATAGCCGCCGATGCTCGCTCAAAAGCAGATGATGGCGCGTTTGCCAATCCTGATGTGCTGGAATTCCCCCCCGATACCCGCTACCTGCAACTCCGCGTCAGCCTGTCTAGCGAAAGAGCCAAAGCGTCGCCCATCCTGAATGAAATAACCATTGCCTACCTCAACACCATGCAGGGGCCACCTGCTGCGCAGGGTTTGCCCCGTGCGCCTATCATCTTTGGGCCAGACACCCTCACGCCGCGCCCCTTGCATATTCCGCGCACCAGATGGAGTGCCCGCCGCATTGCTGCACAGATGGATTACCAGACACCCTTTGGAATTATTTTCTACCAGATAGATGCCAACCCCAGTGCGGATACGTTGCTCCCCTTGCTGCGTTCGCTCGCCACCTACCAGACCGAGGTATTGGGTTGGGATGATATGACCTATCACTATCTGATTGACCAGACAGGCAACATCTATGAGGGGCGCATGGGCGGGCCAAATTCCAATGTTGCGCGGCTTTCTGGTGGCGACACCGCCATCCATATTGGCTTGATAAACAGCCTGGACGCCGACCTGAGCCCGGCTGCCCGCGAAACCCTCACCCACCTGCTTGCCTGGCTCTGTCAGGCATATGACATTGCTCCGCTTGAGCAGCACGCCGTTGTGCGCAACAACCGCTACACCATGCGCGAAAATATCGCGGCGCATAACACGTTTGAACCACAGGCTCCCGACCCAGGCGCACCGGTGCGCGAGCTTCTCCCTGCGCTTCGCTCCGAGGTAGACCAGGCCATGATCCGTTCACGCTGGTATTTTCCCGAAGGCAATGTGCAAGAATATCGCCAGAGTATGACCTTTTTCAATACCAGCAGCCGAGCCGCCGAAGTCGCCGTCGAATTGCTGAGCGGTCAAACCACTGCACCACTCACGGAAAGTATCACGCTTGCAGCCCGTGGACACGCGACATTACAAGTCAATGACATCCTCAGCGGAACTGCCAGCCTCTCGGCGATTGTCAACTCCAATCGTCCCATCATTGCCGAACGCAATATGCAATTGCCAACAGACATCAACGTCAATACCGGCGTCCCCGAACTCTCGCGCATCTGGTATTTCCCCGAAGGCTCAACCGACGATCCGTTTAGCACCTATCTGGTGCTCTTCAATCCGCATGAAGTAGACACCAATGCTATCATCACCTACATGAAAGGCGATGGCACGCAGGCAGAGCAGCGGGTGCTTATCCGCGCCCAACAACGGGTCGTGATAACCGTCAACGATGTGTTACCCGGTGTTGGATTTGGCACCCGCATCATCGCCAGCCGCCCCATAGCTGCCGACCGCACCATGCGCTTTGGGCCAGGTAACAGCGGCATGCATATGGGACCTGGCATTACCGAACTGTCGCGCTGGTGGTTCTTTGCCGAGGGCACGACCGACCCGCCATTCATTATGCGGTTGCTGGTGCTTAACCCCAACGCCCAGCCCAGCCATACGACCATCACCTTTATGACGCCGGATGGCACCTCGCTCAAGCGCAACTATGCCATTCCGCCCACCACGCGGCTGGTGGTAGATGTGAATGAGGTCGTGCCGACGCTTGGGATTGCTACCATTGTGGAATCCGACCGTCCGGTGGCGGCCGAGCGTGCGCTCTACTTCGACGCGCGACAACTGGAAACGGAAACCGTTTCTTCAACCACACCCTCCCCGACGGCATCCGCTGTCGTCACCAGTGCCACAAGCACAACGGACACGGCAACGCTTACGGAAACGCTTTCGCTGGCAACCAATGCTGCACCAATGGCGGGAACGGTGAGCTTTGGCGCAACACAACCCTCCTACTCCTGGTATTTCGCGCATGGCACCACGCTGGATGCGCAGGAGTTCTTGCTGCTTGGCAACCCGGATCGTGCCCAGGCACAGGTGACGGTTAGCTGTGTCCTGGATGATGGCAGCGTTGAGACACAGGAAATCGTTATGCCATCCGAATCACGCTACACCTTCGCGGTGCATGATTATTACCCCGACCAGTCGGTCATCTCGTGTATGGTCGAATCCACACAGCGCATTGTGGCAGAACGCTCTATCTATCAACTTGGGGAAACGCACGGCGGCTCGACTTCATCCGGGGTAGCGGGGGAGTAGAGAAGTGATGAGTGATGAGTGATGAGTCTGAAAGCGGTGTAGGGATCTGCCGACGGCAAATCCCTACACATGCCGAACCTCGAACCCCGAACCCCGAACCCCTCAACAGGTGTCACCTGCGGTGGGCTTTGCTTGCGCAAGGCAAAACATGCA
>CAYFVX010000261.1:0-6211 GCA_964346425.1 uncultured Chloroflexaceae bacterium
TATTCCAGCACAGCACGCGAGAAGTCATCAATTATAAAGACGACATACACCGTGGTATCAATGATGCCAGCAAGCTGAACACGTTGTGGTAATGGGCGAATATCTATCTGTATCCGTTCGCCGGGACCACTTACATCATTGTCAATATAGGGATATAACTTCTGGTGAGCATCATAGATATCCTCTCGTGCTACTTGAACAAGGGTTGGATGGCGTTCACAAAAATCATTGATAATTCTCCAGATAGTAACTTCGCTGACAATATCTCCATATTTCTTTTTGACAAGCTCATAGATCAGCCGTGGACCAATGGGGTTGTCTTTCGTGATACTATATTTTTCGGTACTATGGTTTTCATCGCCATCACGAGAAAGCCATTTTCTGTTGAGAAAGGCGTCTTCTACGTCTTGAATGATTTGCTCACGTTGCTTTTTTGCTTCTTCGCTTGAGTCAGTTCCATTTAGTCGACCTTTGGGTCGTCCGCGAGGTAAAGGAACGATAGATGTACCCAGAGGGTCGTCTGGATATGCTTCGTGGTATCTGCGCAGATTGGTACGGCTTTTCTCAACCCAATCGCGCGTCACGCCAAGCTTTCTAGCCACCGCTGTGAGATTGCCGGGTCGTAACCGTCCTAAAATATCTTCTTCTCGGTTGAGTTGATAGTATTCCTGAGCCTCGGCAATGTACTGCTGGCGTTTTTGTAGGTCTGAGACACTGTTGATATGCGGACGCCGTCTGATTGGTTTTTGCTCAAGGACTGGATCTGAACTGGTATCTTTCTGTTCAACGGGAGTGAAAGCATTGGCCGGATGTTCGTCGGGGTACTGCTCGTGATAAGCCAGAAAGTGATCTATTTTCTGGTGCAGTTCATCCTCTTGCATAGACAACAGGATAGCAGTATCGTGAATCAATTCATCATCCAGGGAACCTTCCCGTGACTGTAACTCAGCCAATGGTTGAATGCACGTTGTAAACGCGAGGATTTCGTCTTGACGATCCTGTTCTTCCACCGCGAAAATATCAATACGATGCCGTGGCCCAAGTTTCTGCCCACGAATGGTTTTATGCGTAGTGTCAGTTCTTTTTTTTCGCCCCATCAGTTTTACTCCTGCTTGCGAGTCAGATAACGCAGTTGTCTTTCTCCCTGATGCTCTATCTCAATAAAAAGCCCCTGTTCGTTCCTATCCTCATCCTGCATGTCAGGACAAGGAACGTAGAAGGGATAGATGCGACATGGATAATGTTTGCCGACATCAGAATGAAACCAGGGACTTGTATATCTTGTTCCTTTGTAGACCACCACACCGTTAGTCATTGTTTTTACACTGTCTGTGACTGGTAAGAGCCAACCAGCAGCGGGGGTATCAAAGCCAGGCATTGCAACACCATGCACTCGAATGCTTCTGGGTACAGGTGCTCCTGAATGTGCAGGGAAATACAAGGTTTTGACCCAGCGCAGGATCACTTGCATTATCTGACCAACGTGCAACTCATTGTGGATGCCCAATACTTGCCTGATTTCCTCTCCTCCTTGCTTGCGCACCGTGTCCAACACCTGCTTGACCGCCTTCAGCCCCAACCAGGGTTTCTTATATCGCGTATCAATGTCGGAGAGGAGAAAAGTCGCCGCCTGTTGTAAATCGTATAGTCCTTCTGTTGCCAATTCTTCTGGTATTTGTATTGTCTCCGGGATGCCGTGCAGATACCAACCAGGTTCGGCGGGATGCCAGATAGCTTCGTACAGTGCGAGTTGAACTTCGCGCATACCAGGCGGATTCTTACTGAAGCATGCACCCATAAGCAATTGACTGCCACGGTCAAAGACCAGCAAACCATGCCACATCTGTATCTGGTTGTCTCGACCAGTGATTGGCATTTGCACCGGGGCAAGCACCCACGTCGCGTGCAATCTTGGTATCTTGTCTGCATTCACGGTAGCACGTTGCCGTACTCTTGCAACAGCTTCGCCCTGACCCCCGTGCCAGTAGGATGGCTTGGCAATATTGTTAAAGACAACTCTGGTCAGTTGTGGGGACAGGTTATGGGGAAGACCGAGTTGCTCACGATACGTGTTGACCTGCTCAACCACCTGCAACCAGGGCACACTCCCCGTCAATCGCCCCAACTTGATCAGCGCAAGCCAGGACTCAAGCGGTTGGTAGAGTGCATGCATGCGTGCCGTGCGCGGCAACAAACCCAATGGTCCATAGGTTATCAAATCGCGCAGAAGGGTGCGTGCATCCCGCGCATCCAAACCTGCCCGCTCCGCGAATGCCGCCACCAGACGGTTTGCCGTGTCATCGTGCGTTTGTTGACGTTGGGTATCCCTCTTCTTCTGCTGCTTGCCAATAGAGTTCTGCCATTGCCGCTGCCGCCGCTGGCGACGCGACTCGCGCCGATGGAGGATGTTCGACAACCCGAACCAGAACCTGCGCCCCAATCGCCGTCGGCGGTGGCTGGAGGGATAGTCATTCAGCAGCATGGCGATGGGCAACGCCACCTCACTCTGCTGCATTGCCGCCAGGAGATGGTGAAACATCGTCTCAATGGTCTGACGATCATCTGGATGGAGCGCACTCAGGTGGTGAGCCAACATTCGCTGGTATCGTTGCTCTTCCAGGGTTGCACGTGTCTGGTTGCCACTGGCTCCCCGTCGCCAGTCAATCAGGTTGGGCAACCCCTGCTGGCTCAGGATGTCGAGCAGGCGGGTAGCTTCTTCCTCGGTACAGCCACGTTGCTGCTGAATAGCAGCAATGAACCGTGTGCGTTGATTGTGCCAGAGATGCTTGTGCTGATAGTGCTGACGGGTTGGCGTATTGGCAGGCTCATGCAGCAACCGCTCGTTCCAGAGTTTGGGATGAACAGACTGTGCCGCGTAGTAGAACGCGATAATATCGGCTCGCACGGTAGCCAGGATGTCAGGAGCAACCTGCTGCTCATCGCTGGCATGGAGAACCTGCTGCTGGTGTTCCAGCAACAGGAGCGCGTTCAGGTAAGGACATGGACTATGCAGCAGCAAGCCAATGTGTTCGTGCTGGAGATAGGAGCGCACCAGACCACGTGTCATCCCTGCGGCACGGGCATGGATGGCATCCGTGCGCAACGCTTCAGCCACCTGCGTCGCGCAGTCCTGATTTCGGCACACAGTGCGCTCCACCAGTTGGTTGCTGCGGCTCTGCTCTGTTTGTTTGCTGGTTTTGTGCGCGGTATCAGATAAGATTTGCTGGACATCGGCCCAGACAGCCTCGAACGGTGGACGAGCCAGTTTTCCATTCTTTGTGGTATCGTGCCGATCAAAAAGCCCCTGCCGCCAGCAGGTATGGCAGACGATTTGTTGCGCCTGCTGCACAAAGGCAAGTTCCTGCGCCAGCGGAATGAGGTACTGGTTATACCAGGTTCTCAATCCGTCAGCGTGAGCCACACGGTCTGGTGGGTCTTGCTGCAACGCATCGGCGTGGGTAACACTCTGCTCGAAATCCGCAAACCATGTATGTAGCTCTGGTGGAAGCTGGCTCTGTCTCGTTTCAATGGCTGCGCGACCTGGATGGTCGGCGGGCAACCAGCGCAGCAAAAAGGTGCGTACTATCGGCAGGCGTTCGTGGATGATTGCACTATCCTGGTCAGTCAATCCATGCAGCATATCCTCTTCGATGATGTGCATATGCTTCTCTCTCTCTCTCTCTAATTTCAACAGTCATCACAAACTGTGATGGGCAGGTATTTATGATGTAATGTAGCACATCTGTTGGGGTATTTCAACCAGAAACGGGGTGTTTTTGCATACCTGTCTCTGGGGTTACTGTTTCCGGTATCCAGTCTAAAACACCTGTTCTTATATGTCAACCAGAAACGGGGTGTTTTTGCATACCTGTCTCTGGGGTTACCGGATATACAAATACATTCTGCACCTGCACAAAGTTCGCAATAGGAACGATACAACTTGATTACGTATTCGACAGCGCAGGAGCCTGCTGGGGTATCGCTGATCGGAAGACTGGCGTGTCCTGTTACCAGATTCGTTTGATTGGTTGCATAAACCGCCAGGACGCCAGAAACGCCAGGTTTCGGGCAGAGAGATAGGGAAACTCTGTTCTCTCCGTGTCTCCACGTCTCCGTGGTGAATAGAAACTATTCAACCGAACCTGGGATGAGCAGTGCAGCGGCGTTGTATACCTTCAGATTTACTGCGGAATTTCCGCAGTTGAATGGGTTATGTGCAGGGAGGGGCAACGTTGCCCCCAGGTGAGCACGTGTGCGCGGTTGTGTGGGAGGGGGTGATGGGATGACACAAGTATGCCTTCTGCAAGAGGACATAGCCTTGCTGGGAAAGCCTGTGCGGGTGTTCAGGGAGACGGTAAGAGTGCAACCTGTATGTTATACTACCCGCAACGCACAAAAAAACCCCATCCCGCTGTCAGTACCGTGGATGGGGAAGGAATACCATCATTCCCAATGGGTATTCATTTTGCTGGTCGCAATAATAGCACACGAGCGTCTGGTTGGCAAAGCAGGAGCGGGCGAAACGGGAAAGCAGCGGTGACGTGCGTAGAGGCAATCAGTCGTCTAGCGGAGAACAGGCCATGACCCTATCACCAGAGGAATTGCAACGACAGATCGAGGCATTGCAGGCACAGCTTGCAGCAACCCAACAACAACAGGCGCAAACGCAGGGTGAGGTTCAAGTCACCGACACCGCCACCCTCTACGGCCCCGCCGTCGGCATCAACCTGGGGACGATCATCTATGGGCGCGACCCGCGCGAGGATGAGCGGCGGCAACTGGTCTGGTATCTGCACACGCTGGCGGCACGGCTGAATATCCTGCCGCTGCAAGGACTGGCGTCAAAGCTCGACCAGCGCGGTGCTGGCGTGGCGATGTCCAGCGTGTATACGATGCTGGCAACGACGCGGACGGTCGAGTATGCCTGGGGAGAGCGTGAAGCTCTGGGCGATTATCTGGATGATCAGGGAGCCAATGGATTGACACAGGTGCATCATCCCGACTATGCCCTGCCTGCTGATGCAATTGTTCGTAGAAAATTAACCGTATTTGACACGAAAAGTGGTGTGAAACAGGGAAATGTCCGCGATTTCACGCTCTTTCCCATGAAAGACTCAGCAAATGAAGACCAGGGTGCAATCGCTCCTGGAGCGGTCACGTTGTACCGTTCCCTGCTCGCAACCGAAGCGGTGCGCGACAACCCTCGCCTGGTGCTGCTCGGCGACCCTGGCAGCGGCAAGAGTACCTTCCTGCGCCATATGACGTGGCTGCTGGCACGCCGCGAGTTGGGGGAACTCGGTGGAGAGGAGAACATCCCCGATGGTCTAAAGCCACGACTGCCAATCTTGCTGCCGCTGCAAAAGCTGGCGCGGCGACTGGCAGTGGAAGGCACCGAGCCAGCCACGGTCTTTGCTGCGCTGCTGGCTGAGATGGAGCGGTATGATGTTGAACAGGGGGGTAATCTGCTGCGTGAGGCGTTGCACAATGGTGCGGCTCTGCTGCTGTTTGACGGGTTGGACGAGATTCCCGTTGAAGGTGAGCCAGGCGTGCGGGCGGACCGCATGACGACGCTACACGCGGTCCGCACCTTTGCCAGCAGCTATCCCGATGCGCCATCGGTCCTCACCTGCCGCACCCGCGCCTTCTCGGATGACCTGCGCGAGTGTCTGGGCTGGTCTGTGGAGGAACTGGCTCCGTTTACAATGGGGCAGGTGCGCCATTTCGTGCCTGCATGGTATGCTGAACTGGCAGCGAAAGGACATCTGGAGCAGGAGCGAGCGGACCGCCTGCAAACCACACTGATCGAGGCGATTGTCGAGCGGCCCCGCCTGCGCGAGATGGCGGAAACACCGCTGCTGCTGACGTTGATGGCCCTGGTGCTGTATAACGAAGGCACACTGCCCAAAGACCGTCCGCAGTTGTATGAGAAGGTGCTGGACCTGTTGCTCGGACGGTGGGACAAAGTACGCGAGGGGCAGACCATCGGTGAGGTTATCGGGCGTCCTGGTTGGACCAGTGCGTATATCATGTCCGTCCTGGACCGCCTCTCCTACGAGGGCCGGACCTACGGTAGCTGTCACCAGCGGCAACACGATTCCGTTAATATCGGATGCTTATGTCTCTGTTCGGATGCTTTTCGTCGCTCTTTCGCGTTTCCTGAGAGAATCATTGAATGAGCAGATGATAGGGGTCGTTGCGTTGGTAGTTCATG
>CAYFVX010000262.1:0-6211 GCA_964346425.1 uncultured Chloroflexaceae bacterium
CCGGACATCCGGGCAAAGATTCGGGCAGTTTTTTTTCATTCTTCATCCGAACCTGATATCAGTCGGTAGGATCGCACGCAAAGGCGCAAAGACGCAAAGGTTTGGGTAGGCGAAACGCAGAGGCGCAGAGGCGCCTCTGCGTTTTCCAGGTGTTCTTCCGAATATGTTTTTCCTTGCTGTTCATGCCGCTCTGGGTGTGGAGCGTGGCAGCAGGAACAGCACGAGTACGACAATGAGCAGGGCGGTCTGCGTATAGGCGGCTGGCAGGTTGCCCTGCGTGAATGTTGGCAACCATGCTATCACATGTTCAGCATGGAAGACTTCACGCAGCAGGCTGTTGCTGCCAAGTTCAAAGCCAAACATATGCATGCGGTTGTTCAGAATGAGCAGGGTTATGGTGCTTTGTAGCACGACCAGCAGCAGCAAACGGAGCCATATGCCGCGTTGCCAGTAGGTGGCGAAAGCGTGGGTGCTCCAGAGGATGAGGATGGGTAGCATGGGGATGAGATAGCGCGGGACGGGCGAGAAACTCCCATACCACATTTCGTAGGCCGCACCGATGCCATGATAGACCAGATAGATGAGCAACAAAAAGATGCCCTCGCTACGCGTGCGGCGGTCTTTGCAAAACCACCATGCGCCCGGCAGTGCCAGGATGTAGAAGGGTGCGTAGAAGAATAAGCCGTATTCCTGGTCAAAAAATAATCCCGGCAGGCCAGCCGCCAGCGTTACTGGCTCAAGAAACGTGCCGGCGATAGGTGCGACAAATACTTGAGGCGAGAGGGTGCCGAAGAGGGTATATATCCAGGCGATGAAGAGCACACCTGAGAGCAGCAGGGGGGGAAGAGACCAGGAAAGAGTCGTTTGCCAGTTGCGACGGTTTTTCCAGAGGAAGAAGAGAGAGAGCATAGCGGCGGTCAGGGTGAGTTTGTAGTGCAGATGGGGCAGGAATGCCAGCGCACTGCCGACGGCCAGGGCATGCAGTCGGGGGGAGGGGGGATGCTCTGGACGCAGGGTGTGATAGAGTACAAAGGCCACAATTGCAAAGGCGATGGTTTCCGGGAAAATCTGCTGGCTGTAGATAACCAGGGGGTAGGAGAGGGCGCAAAACAGGATGCCGCCAATGGCGAGCGGAGCGGTGTGGTAGTGGTGTAGCAGGCGGCTCAGGGTATTGGTTGCCAGCCAGACGAGCAGGCTGAGCAGCACGAGTACGCCGATACGACCAGCCAGCCAGTAGGCGGGGGCGATGAGCAATGGCAATCCAATCATGATGTGGCTGGAGATGCGGCCTTCGCGCAGGTGGGTTATGGTGTGCCAGTCTATGCCTGGTGTAGGATAGAAGGAGAGATAGTCTTGTTGCTGGTAGTTGTTGCGCAGGTCCACATCGTGGTCATAGACCAGGCTGTGCGCCAGCAGCAGGTAGTGTGGCTCGTCGCCGTTCGTCGGGTGCATGCCCTGGGGAAAAGGGAGGAAGAAGATGAGGGCGAGGTAGGCTATCAGGATAAGCAGGGATGGCGGACTGAAGAGAGAGGGGGGCATAAGGGTGGGCGTAACAGGTTGTTTCCCTGGGAATGCTCTCATTCCAAACCTATCTCTCGCAGAGAGAAGTGTGTTCTCTGCCCTCATAGGTGTGGACTTAACGGGTTTTTCCCCAGGCCACGCTCTCACCCCAAACCCCGCTCCCCGCGTGCGTGCGCGAGGAGCTACCGAATACCACTTCGCTCCCAGGGAAAAGGGGACGGGGGATGAGGGCATGCGTGGTGATGGGGAGATGTTTTTTTGCTCCAGCGTTTCTCCCTCCACGCGTATGAGTACGCGGTGGAGCCGGGTAGCCAGGGCTGGCAGGTGGTGTTTTGCTGCCAGCAGGAGCCAGAGTAGCCAGAGCAACGGCAGCAGGTAGTCCCACGTAAGCGGGTAGAGGGTTGCCAGGGTGGTGCCAGCCAGCACCAGATGGGCAATGATGAGCAATGCCAGCCAGTCGTGGCGTTGTCTGCGTTGCCAGCGACCAGCTACTACGATGACAAACAGCAGGGGGAGTGGCAGCACCAGTGCAAGGTGCAAGGGTGACGGGAACCGCCAGCCGGCCGTTGCTGGCAGCGCAATCGCCAGGTCGCTCAGGGCGAATCCCAGGCGGCGTGCGTCGTTATCCGCGGGGGTGAAGGGGGGCAGGTCGAATGCGATAACCTGCGCCTGCTGGCTGGCGGGTAGAAGCAGGTGGTAGCGACGCCAGCCCTGGTGCAGGGGAAACGTATTGCTGCGCCAGTCGCCACGGGTGAGCTGCATGTGGGCTGGCGGTGCGGATGGGGGACGCGGGGAAGTCATGCGGAGCGTGAGCAGCAACGGGCGTGCCCAGAAGCCATCCAGCACAAGAGCTGCATTGGGACGGGACCAGCGGTAGGTATCATTGCCATTGTGCTCCACTGTGTCAAACTGGTGCAGGGTGTGGGTGGCGTGGGGCATTTCGGCCTGCAGCAGCAGGCTGGTGGGCGTTATTTGCAGTACGAGGAGCAGCACGATACTCGTCCAGCAAAAGAGCGCGATGAAAAACAGTCTGGCATGGAGATGGCTTTTGATAAAGCGGTAGGGGTTTGGCGGTGCCAAACCCCTACAATGCATTGCCAGCCAAAAAAGTCTTCTCATGGGGGGAGATTGTTCTCCCCCGTCTCCATGCCAGCCGTGTTCTGGTGTGGATGTTTTCTGTGTGTGAATATCCACGTGTTCCGTTTTAGCGTTGGATAACCGGCAGATAGACTCGCGGTGAAAGGTTGGTGGGTTGCATGTCGGTTATATCTGTAGACCAGTCACCACTAGCCGGGGTATTCCAGTCTGTGGCATCCAGCGTTTTTGTGCGAGTATCTTCGGGGATATAGACGGCAGGTGCGTTGTCGGAGCCTATATCGCCGACAGGGATAACGACGGGATCATCGTTTGTTCCGGCCATCATATCATCGCCGTTATCGTCATCGCCGTTATCGTCATCGCCGTTATCGTCATCATCGTCGTCATCACCTTCGCCACCCGGATGATAGATATTCGGGCAGTTGTCGGTATCGTCACACCAGTAGGTCTGGATGGCCGCTACGTGGTGGTGTTCAAAGTACTCGACACGGACCGTATATGTGCCTTCCACAGCGATATAAAAATCACGTTCGTAGATACTGGCGGGGTTCAATTGCCAGCTACTCACGATGGTTTTGCCATTGATAGAGAGGCGCACGCCATCGTCAACCAAGACACGGACTTTTTTGCGTCCTTTCTTGAGCGTGACTTTGTTTACCCAGTAGGCAGAGAATTCGTCACCTCGTACTCCAACGAATGGACTGTGCTTATCCCAGCGGAAATGCAGGTCGCTACCACTGCACCCGGCCGTTATTGGTTTCCCCTGCATGTGTTCGTTGTTGTAGAAGCGGATGTAGAACGTTCCCCTTTGGCAGTAATCCGGCTCATTGCTCGTATCTTCTGGGGCGACTTCGGGCGTGGTTTCGGTCACACGATACTCTTTGACGACGATTTTGCCACTCTTTTCGCCTTTGATAACGATCTTGTATTTGCCCTTGACATTGATCTTGAACTTGGTCTTGCATTTGCCGTGTTTGTCGGCTTTAATCTTGACTTTCAGGTCAATTTCGCGACCGGTTTCAAGTACGAGCTTGACCTTGATGTATTCATGGACAATAAAGCCGCCTTCTTCCACGATAATAACCGTCCCGATTTTGCCTTCGTCGTCGTCGTCATCATCCTCACTCGCGCAGATGGGGCCTATGACTTCGCCATAGGCGACATCGGGGGCTTTGGCCGCTACCCGTACCAACCCCATGGTGGCGGATTGTGCAACGGTTACGGTGAAGACGCCGGTGCTGAAGTCGGCACCGGTTTGCCATTTCACGCCACGCACACCTGAGTTGGGGTCCGGGTCAACGACTTCGTTTGGTTCTGGGATGGCAGTGTTGACCGTGCAGCCATTGGTTGCCAGTACCCAGTTGCTCAGGTCCTGGGCGCCGGGTAATTCTTCGACTTCATAGCTCCAACTGGTGCTGTTGTCGGCGTTGATGGTTTTTTCAATAAATGAGATCAAGATACCATTGTTGGTGAGGGTGGCGTTGGGAAAGACGGGGTCTTCATCAGGAGTAGGTTCCTGGGCTGAAACCGGGGATATGGCTCCATTTGCTAGTATTCCAAGCGAGGAGACGATAAGTACAAGCACACCCAGCAAGCTGATCAACGAACGCACGAACCGACGGTGGAAAAGAATATTCTGCAACATGACAATCTCCCTTCAGATTGCTTACGAGATTACTTCTTTGTAATGAGAAACAGCCAGCGTATCCTGTGCATCCCTTCTACAGGATCAAAAGCCAGACTGCTAACGGATAAGGTGAATGGATAGAAAACCGGGTGTTGGTGCGGATGAGACCTCCTTTCTCCTCCTGAAACGGGGAGTATGCGTCAAGATTTCAGGATGGTGTCGGGGCAAGGACAACAAACAGTTTTGAAAACGAAGCCCACGGTTATTTGTGGTGGTTGTTATGATACCCTGTTTCTTTTGAATGTCAACCAGTTCTTAACATTTACGATAGTCTATCGCAGGTTTTTCTGACAATTTCGTGGCAAAATGACGGAGGCTGGTAACCATGTCTTTCTTGCAATATCCTTTTTTCATCGTGAAAAAAGTGGCTGGATGGGCAAAGGGATTGTCCAATCTAGTACTTTCGTCCCGGTTCATCGTCACGATGGAGGTATGGTATAGTTATTTGCATGAATCGAAACGTGTTGATTATGAGCCACGATAGCGTTGGTGGGTCTATGGCGGGCACGGGTATTCGGTATTGGGAGATAGCTCACGCGCTGGCAAAAGAGTTTGCGGTGACGCTGGCTGCGCCCCATGCTATTGATCTGCCGACAGACGTCGTTGTGTGTCGGTCGTACCAGTGGGGAAATGAGCGGTCGCTTGCACCGTTGCTGCACGAGGCCGAGGTGGTGGTGGTTGGTGGGCATGTCCTGGAGGGGCATCCCCAGCTTGCCCGTATCAGGCAACCGCTGGTTGTAGATCTTTCCGATCCGACGTTGCTGGAGAATATGGAGCTTTTTCGCGCTGCTCCGGCGGAGCAGCGCGGGCAACAGTATCAGCATGATCGGCAGCTTCTGCAGCAGCAACTTGCAGCGGGTGATTTCTTTGTGTGTGCTACCGAGCGACAACGTGACCTGTATCTGGGGGCGTTGCTGCTGCATGGACGCACTGCGCCATTTTTGAGCGATGGTGACCCGCAGTTGCGTGGTTTGCTTGATGTGGTGTCTTCTGGTGTGCCGGATGAGCCACCAGTTGCGCGAGAGGCTGTGTTGCGTGCTGCATTTCCCGCAATTGGTGCGCATGATCCGTTGTTGCTCTGGAATGGTGGGTTGTGGGATTGGATGGACCCGCTGACGCTGGTGGATGCGATGCCACAGGTGGTAGCGCACCATCCGCAGGTTCGGCTGGTTTTTCTAGCCGGTCAGCATCCCGGTAACACCCATCCGATGCGCATGCCAGCTCTGGCAAAAGCGCGGGCGGCGGAGTATCAGTTGCTCAATCGCTCTATTTTCTTTTATGAACGCTGGGTACCCTATCAGCAACGCGGTGATGTGTTGCTTGAGGCGGATGTTGCCCTATCGCTGCACCATGACCATCTGGAAACCAGCTATGCGGCTCTCCGTTCGCGTATTCTGGACCAGCTCTGGGCGGGGTTGCCCGCGGTGGTAAGCGGAGGGGATGAGGCTGCGCGTTTGCTGCATGCGGCAGAGGCTGGTCTGGTTGTGCCGCCTGGTGATAGCACGAGGGTGGCAGAGGGGTTGATACGGTTGCTTGATGATGCTGCGTTGCGTCGTGCGCATGCGCAGGCTGCCAGCCAACTGGCGCAGCAGTTTTGCTGGAGCCGTGTGGTTGCGCCGCTTGCGCATTTTTGCCAGCAGCCGCGCAGGACGCGCAGTATTGGGGAGTCTGTTGGTGAAGTCCGGGCAGGTTTCACTGCAAAGGCGCAGAGAGCGCAAAGGTCCGGGCAAGAGATGGGAGGGACCAGCAAAGTCCTGGGGGAGAAGACAGGGGGTCGGGGGGTACCAGCGGAACAAACTGCCGTGTCCGCGCCTATGCAGGGGGATGGAGGGGATTCTTCGTCTGGTTCTTCCCATCAGCTTGCCAGCTATGCCGAGGCTGAGAGGAAGGGTGGTGGGCGTCAGG